>JBJEKU010000032.1:0-18764 GCA_051878795.1 Eggerthellaceae bacterium | reverse complement strand
CGACTTCGTGAAGATCGAGATCATGCGCGACGCGAAATACCTGCTGCCCGATAACTCCGAAACCGTGAAGGCCACGGAAATCCTTGCCGAAGAAGGATTCGTCGTGCTCCCCTACATGTACCCCGACCTGAACGTGGCACGCGATCTGGTGAACGCCGGCGCCGCCGCGGTGATGCCGCTCGCTTCCCCCATCGGCAGCAACAGCGGCCTTGCCACCAAGGCCTTCATCCAGATCCTCATCGACGAAATCGACCTGCCCATCATCGTGGACGCGGGCATCGGCAGGCCATCGCAGGCCTGCGAGGCCATGGAAATGGGAGCCGCCGCCATCATGGCCAACACCGCCATCGCAACTGCGGGCGACGTCCCTGCCATGGCAGGCGCCTTCCGCCAGGCCATCGAGGCGGGCCGCACCGCTTATGTGACCGGCATGGGACGCGTGCTCACCCGCGGTGCGAGCGCATCCGACCCGCTGACCGGCTTCTTGCGATAGGCGGACGCCATGAGCGAAACCGAACAGAAGGCCTTCGGCGCCAAAGGCGAAACCTGCCCCCAGGACCACGCAAGCGGGCCTGCAAGCGAAAGCGACCGCGGCACCGGTGCTGCCGAAACCCAGCCCCCTTGCTGCATCGCCGCCTCGCGCGCACGCGAGTTCTTGGTGGACAGCCCCCTGCTTTCCCCTGCCGCACTGGAAAAGAAGCACCGCCTGGAAAACGACCCCTCATCGCGCGCGGACCACATGGCATACCTTCCCGGGATGGAGCAGATCGACTCGACTATCAAGGACCAGGTACTCGAAGCCATGGGCTCCTTCGATCCCGAACGCTACACCGAACGCGACGTGCGCCGCGCCCTCGACGCACGCGTGTGCTCGGTGGAGGACTTCAAAGCGCTGCTCTCCCCTGCCGCCGCCCCCTTCCTGGAAGAAATGGCGCGTCGTGCGGAAGAGATCACGCGCCGTCACTTCGGCAATACCGTGTACATCTTCACGCCGCTCTACATCGCCAACTACTGCCAGAACTACTGCGTGTACTGCGGTTTCAACTGCTATAACGACATTCGCCGCAAGCAGCTTTCCATGGAAGAAATCGAGCACGAGATGAGCGTCATCGCCCAGACGGGTATGGAGGAAATCCTCATCCTCACGGGCGAAAGCCGCGCACATTCCAGCCTGGAGTACATCGGCGAGGCGGTGAAGATCGCACGGCGCTACTTCCGCAATATCGGCGTGGAAATCTACCCCGTGAACACCGACGAGTACACTTACCTGCACGAATGCGGCGTGGACTATGTCACCGTCTTCCAGGAGACCTACAACCCCGAAGCTTACGAGCAGTTGCATCTGCTGGGCCACAAGCGCGTCTGGCCCTACCGCTTCGACGCCCAGGAGCGCGCGCTTCGCGGCGGCATGCGCGGTGTCGCCATGTCCGCCCTGTTGGGTTTGGACGACTTCCGCAAAGACGCCCTGGCCACCGGCCTGCACGCCTACCTGCTCAACCGCGCCTATCCGCACGCCGAGCTGAGCCTGAGCTGCCCGCGCCTGCGCCCCATCACCAACAACGCGGAAATCAACCCGCATGACGTGGGCGAGCAGGAGCTCTGCCAGATCCTGTGCGCATACCGCATCTTCCTACCCTTCGCGGGAATCACCGTCTCCAGCCGCGAGAGCGCGCGCTTCCGCAACGGCATCGTGAAGATCTGCGCCACCAAGGTATCCGCAGGCGTTTCCACCGGCGTCGGCGACCACGAAACGAAGTACGACGGACCCGACGCAAGCGAAGCCCCCGCAGCAGAAAACCAGGACGAAACCCCTGCCGAAGGCGACGAGCAGTTCGAAATCGACGATGCGCGCACCATCTTCCAAATGTGCGAGGACATGAAAGCCAACGGACTGCAGCCGGTCCTGAACGACTACATATATGTGTAGGGATGTGTAGGGGACGAACCGCGATGGACAAGCGCAAAACCGGCGGCAGTCAAGGGGCGGGTTGCACCTTTACGGACGAAAGCACCCCGCATCCACAGGATGCGGCAGGCATACCCCGCATCGGCAGCCCGCTAGAAAGCGGGCGGGATGGGCTCCCGCCATGCGAACGCATCCTGCACCGCGCCATCGCGGTGACGAACCGCCACTTGTGCGCACGTCCGTTTTTGCGGCAGATGGAAACCGTGCTCGAAGCACGTCCCCATGCCGTCATCCTGCGTGAGAAGGACCTGTCGGAAAACGAGTACCGCATGCTTGCCCGCCAGCTCATGGCGCTTTGCGATGCGGCAAGCGTGCCCTGCTACCTGCACGGACAATACGTTGAGGCAGCCCTGCAGTTAGACTGCCCGAATATCCACATGGGAATCGCACAGCTGCAGTCGCTGCATGCTATCGAAAACGACGAAGGCGGCAATCCGCTTGCCGCCTTCGAGAGAATCAGCGTCTCGTGCCACAGCATACCCGAAGCGCGCCTGGCATGCGATCTGGGAGCCACATCCATCGTACTGGGAACCATCTTCGAAACCGAATGCAAGCCAGGCAAGCGGGGTGCCGGCTTGGATTTCCTTGCCGAAGCCTGCCGGGCCGTGCCCATCCCCGTCTTCGCCATCGGAGGCATCACCCCCGAACGAATGCCGGACGTATTGCATGCCGGCGCCGCAGGGGGATGCATGATGTCGTGGTTTATGCGGCTTCCGCTTCGGAATCGGCTTGATTAAGCTGGCGGCTTTCCTCTTTCCCCTTGTCTTCTTTGGGAAGCAGGGCGCTCAAAACCAATGCGGTTATGAAGGTCAAGGCGATGCTGTTATCCACCAGCATGTTCTGCAACAGCTCGGGGAAGTTCACGAAGATATCCGCCACCTGGGAAAAGCCGATACCCACCGCAAGCGAGATGGCAACGATGGTCATGTTGCGCTGGGTAAATCCCGCTCGCGCAATCATCTGCAAGCCGCTTACGCAGATCATGCCGAACATCATGATGGTGCATCCGCCCAGAACCGCACTGGGCACCGACCCGAAGGCCTCGCCCACCGCGGGCACGAAACCCGCCAGGATGAGGATACCCGCGCCGCAGGCGATTGCACGCCTGTTCACGACCTTCGTCATAGCGATGAGGCCGATGTTCTGGGCGAACGAGGTGAGGGGCGAGCAGCCGAAGCAACCCGCGAGAACGCTGGTGAAGCCGTCAGCAGCAACCGCTCCGGAAAGCTCGCGCTCGGAAGGACCGCGCCCGAAGGTGAGCGACGACACCACCGCAGAGTCGCCTAAGGTTTCTGCCATACTCACCAGATACAGCAGGACCACGGTCACGATGGCACCCGCGTTGAATTCCGGCATGAAGGGCAGGAAATGCGGCAGCGCAACAGGCGATATGCCTGCAAAACCGCTGAAATCGACCTTGCCCAGGCACAGCGCCAGAGCATAGCCCACGCCCAAGCCAAACAGAACGGAAAGCTGTTTGGCAAAGCCCTTGGAAAAGCACTGGAACACCAGGCAGGCCACCAGGGAAACCAGACCCAGCGCAAGATTGGTCAGCGATGCGAAATCGGGAGCGCCCGCACCGCCCGCGAAGGTCTGCGCGCCCGTTCCCAAAAGCGAGAAGCCGATGGAGGTTACCACCACCGCAGAAACCACCGGCGTGATAAAGCGCCTCCAGTACCTCGCGAACAGACCCAGGGTACCCTCGATCAAACCGCCGGCGATGACCGCGCCCACTGCCGTGGGGTAGCCGTATTTCGCCGCGATGCCGCAGAGCACCGTCACGAAGGTGAAGCTCACCCCCATGACGATGGGCAGGCGCGCACCTACGCGCCAGATGCCGTACAGCTGCACAAGCGTGCCGATGCCCGCCACGATGAGCGCGTTCTGGATGAGCGTTGCCGTCATGCCGGCATCGAAGCCGGCGGCCGCGCAGATGATGGTGATAGGGGCAAGGTTCGCCACGAACAGGGCGAGCACATGCTGAACTCCGTATGGGAAGGCGCTCGCAACGGGCACCTTGCCGAAAAAGTCGCGCAAGCGATCGTTCAGCGAGGCGGTTTCGCCATCGCGGGATGGCACCTCCACGGCTTCCTCCGCTCCCATCGCGGGAGCCTGCCCGATTTCTTCGATCAGCTCTTCTTTCTCCGTCACGTCGCCCACCTTAGCTACGGAAGACGATTTCGCCGGTTTCGGCATCCATGGAGTCCACGATAGCCAGGGAATCCACGCGATAGCCCTTCTTGCGCAAGGCATCGCCACCGGGCTGGAAACCCTTCTCGATGGCGATTCCCACACCTTCGACGGTCGCACCTGCGGTTTCGCAGATTTGGATCAGGCCGGCGCATGCGCAGCCGTTTGCCATGAAGTCGTCCACGATGAGCACATGGTCTTCGGGACCCAGGAACTTCTTGGACACGATCACCTTCGAGGTGTTCTTATGCGTGAAGGATTCCACTTCCACGCAGTACACCGAGCCATCGATGTTCACGCTACGGCTCTTCTTGGCAAAAAGCACCGGGGCGTTGAATACGCGGCCGACGATAGCCGCGATAGCGATACCGCTCGCCTCGATGGTCAGGATCTTATTGATAGGGCAATCGGCGAAATCAGCCTTCCATTGCCTCGCCATCGCTTCGAACAGCTCCATGTCCATTTGATGGTTCAGGAAACTATCCACCTTCAGGACATTTCCCTCTTTTACTCTTCCGTCCTTGCGGATGCGCTCTTCGAGGAGCTTCATCTTCCCTCCTTGCAGGTCGATCTGGCCTAACGAATAAGTATACCCGCAGTTAGGAGACGAAAACCAGGACGAAGCAGTCCTCCTTTTCCCAACAGGTGCAAAACCCCTGAAGCATCCCGACTGAAATCACTGAATCGCCGTCACATAAACGACTTGTCGGATTTGCGTCAAAGCAGGGTAAGATTCGTGCTGGAAATGCACATTCAAGCATGAAGGCACCCAGAACGGAACGCAGGCGAGCTTCAACCAAGAAATATTAGCAGCATCTTTATACGTATCGATATCCCCAGCTCAAGAGCCGGTTTTCCCTTTATCTTACCCACCGCTGAACGAGAGGTCCCTGTCGGATTCGAAAATACCCCCCCCCGACCTTCTGTATTGTTACCTACTTGCTGTTATTATTCATACAGTATGCATAATCGGGCGTTTTACGTCTTTTTTACAAATAGAAGGGTCGAAAATGGAACGTTCTCTCGCATCTCGGATTGGATCGGTCTTCATCGCATTCGTGATGGTCTTCACGTGCTGCGGAATCCCCACGGAAACCATTTCCGCATGGGCCGACGAAGCCGCAGGCAGCGAAGCCCCCGCGGAGCAGGAGGCTGCAAACACCCAAGAGCTGGCTGTCACCGACCCCACACCAGAAGCAGGCGGGGATGACTCAGGACAGCTAAGCGGAGGGGAAGATACTCCCCCAACCGAAGATCCCCAGCAGCCTGAAGCCGACCAGCCCAACGGAACCGAAGGCGAAGACGAATCCGGTGAGGAAGAAGCTGCGGACGACGAAGAATCCGAGGACGAGAACGAAGACGAAGAAAAGCGCGACCCCCGCGACATCTCCGAGGATGCGACATGCATCTCGGTCCGTCCCGTGATGTTCGAATTCGCCCAAGATGGCGAAGTATTCCAGCGCGACCTTTCCATCGGCAGTGCCGACGCCACCGATCTTGACCCCGAGAACGCAAGCGATCTGCTGCTGCAGTACACCATTACCCTGAACGCAGACGAATGCGTGGAAGGCGACACCTTCTCCATCGGCCTGCCCGAACCCTTCCTTTCCGTGGACGGCGCGCGCATGCCCGCCGGCGATGGCGTAATCGCATCCCATGACATCCAGACCTACGGCATCATCGCAACCCTTGGGCCGGATGCCGAATCCGAAGACGAGATCGCCTACACCCTGTTCATTCCTGTTACCCTGAACGCAGACGCCTTGGGCGAAGACCCCATCGACTTGATCATCGCAGGTTATGAAGGCGCAACCGCAACCCTGACCCTCCCCACAGCACCTAAGGCCGAAAAGAACGACGGCAAGGAAGAAACCGAGGATAAGGAAAAGGAAGACGCGGATAAAGATAAAGACGACGAAGACCAGGCGCTGTCGGTGGCATCCGAAGAACCGCGCTCCAGCCTGGAAAGCGGCCGCACCACCGACGAAACCACCACTGCAAGCCATCAGGTGAAGTGGCTGGACAACTATGACATCGCCGGTCGCGAGGCATTCGCCAACCAGTTGACCCTCCTGGCAACGATCGACGGGGTCACCAAGCCCGTTTCCGACTACCTTCGCCAACTCGGCCTGTCCGAAGCACCCGCAATCACCACCAGCAACGAAGGCACCAACGTCACCACCTATGAATGCAGCGGACTGCCCGTCGAATCCATCGGAGGCAAGGCCGTAAGCTACAGCTTCCAGGAACCCGAAGCCTATGACGGCTACCTGAAGCAGACCAACAACCAAGGCGACACCTATTGGGTAAAGGCGACCACCTGCACCTTCAACGTGGTTTACATGAACGGCGACGGAACGAATAGCGCAGACGCACCCATTCCCCAGCCCATGGTGATGAGGATGACCGACAAGGGACTCGAAGTCTTCGACAGCAGCGAGATAAATCTCGACGTCCCCCAAACAAACGGCACCATCACCCTTTCCAACGTCCCCCTCTATGACGTGGAAAAGCCCGAAACCAATCTGGCCATCGTCTACGCCCTGCAAGCGAAATTCATCCAACCCGGCCAGGATGGAACCAAATATGTGGCGGTTTACGACAACACCGCCGTCCCCAACTTCGGCACGAAGACCGATGCCTGCTATCAGGGTGGAACAACCACCTTGCGCTTGGAAGGCACCACCAGCTTCAGCGCAACCAAGCAATGGGTCGACGAATGCTCTTCTCCTCATGAAAAGGAAGCGAAGCGCCCCGAGGCCACTTTGTACATGTGGCGCTACAGCGAGAAGTCGAACGATCCTAAAACCGCATACCAGGTTTACGACTCTAACCACAATACGGTCAGCATCGACTTGGATGTCTGGAAGGATACCCAGACCCTCGATGGCTTCAAAAATCTGCCCAAATACGACCCCGAAGGCTACAAGTACGTCTATTTCCTGCGCGAGAAGCTGTTCCCCGAAGAGGGAAACGATTCCTACGAGCAGATCTCCGGCGCTATCAAGGCAGATGAGGCGAATACCCCCTCTACCGCATTCGAAGAAGGAGGCGAAGCCGAGGGCGAAGGCAACGGGACCGGGAACGGCGGACAGCCGAACGGCTCCACCGGCGTCATGACCAACGGCATCGTTTATGACGGCGGCACCCTTTCCAACAGGGTCACGGGGCAAATCGAGATCACCGCGAAGAAAACCTGGGTCGCAGCAGCACTGCAGAACAAGCTGGGCGACGTCAAGGTCACGCTCGAGCTCCAGCAGAAATGTTGCGCAAGCGACGAATGGGAATGGGCGGATGAAACCGTGGTGCTCGACGGATTCTGCGCAGAGCTCATGACCAGGACCCAGAAGGTCACGGTTGCCGAATTCGATGCGCTTGGCCATAAAATCGAATACCGCTGGGTTGAAACCCAAATCGAGAAGGACGGGAAAACCATCGAGCTGACTCCCGACGAGGAGGGTAATTCCACCTTCGAATTGGAAACCACCGAAGGCGACATCGACAGCCCCTACCAATTCGAATCCAGCGTTGACGAAAACGGAGCCGTCATCAACAAGTTGGTAGGAACCACGTCCTACAAGATCATCAAGAAATGGGAAAACGATAAGGGCGAGTCCATCGATGCCCCCAAGGGGGTCTCCCTCAAGGTCGACCTGGATTGCGACGAACAGCACTATGCATCCTACCGCATCGACGGAGACCCGACCACTGCGCCCGGAACCTCGGTCAAGGGCGAGACCTTCGATGATGAGGGCTGGACCGTCACCGTCGAGAACCTGCCTAAATTCGATGAAGAAGGCCACCGCCTTACCTATATAGCCGAAGAAAAGGGATTAGACCCCAAAGACGAAGAGAAGAATTGGTCGACCGACTATGAATACAAATTCCTGAAAAGGGGCGACGACTACGACGGAATGGTCGTTACCAACAGGTACGGGAAGGGCTCGCATTACTACATCCTGGTCAATAAGCAGTGGAAAGACGACGGCGACGAGGCGCATCGCATGCCCGTGACCATCGCGATATACAACGGCAGAAAGAGCACCACCGAGCCCGAAAAGACCGTCACCTTGGATGAAGGCGAAGCCTGGTGGGAGAAGGTCGAAGTCGAGGAAGACCCAAAAAACAACGACTACTACATCCGCGAGGTTGCGGTAGGAGACTTCCCGGTCCTTTCCACAAGTGAAAATGAAGGCGAAGACGACCCCTTCGGCGCCAGCTCGTACGTGGAGACAGACCTCAACACCTACGTGGTCACCTATGAACCTCCCACAACCGCACTGGGAATCCCCCGCTATATCGTCACCAACCGCCGCGTCGGTACGCTCGATATCACTGTGAACAAGACCTGGATCGACCCTGACGCGACCGAGGCCGAAGCACGCCCCGATGCCATGCTTTCCCTGGAATGCGAGGAATACCCCGAAGCAGTCACCCTTTCCACGGATAGCACCCAAGGCAGCGTGAACATCCCCAACCTGCCCGACGACGAAAGCGTCACCCTTGCCACCCAGTTCGAAGTCGACAAGAAAAACCAGGAATCTTCCTATACCTTCAAGAAACTGCCGAAATACGACATCAACGGCAGGGTCATCCACTACACCGTGACCGAGGAATTGGGTGAATCCCCCGAAGGCAGCGACAAATACAAATCGGACGTTGTCGCGGAAAGCTATTCCCCTCACGGGCAGTCCACCGACCAAGATGATCAGACCATAGACTTCGAGAACACCATCTACGCCACCACCCAGGCGGTTTTCCATAAGCACTGGAACGACGAATACCAGAATTCGCTGGGTCACAGGCCCGACATCTACCTCGAACTGTGGCAGAAGACCAGCACCGACGAAAAGCCCGTGCTCACCGACTACAAGCCGCGCGAGTGGACCAAGGACAAGGTCGACCCTGCCTACAACGAAAGCTGCATCTTCCCCGACCTGCCTAAGTACGACGAATACGGCGAGATCATCGAATACTATGCGAGCGAGCATACCGTAGTCGACGCAACCCGTTTCGACTACACGAAGGTTTCCTACTCGAGCGAACCGATAGCAGCCGACAACGGAACCAAGCTGCTGCCAGACGGCGGAACCTTCACCAACGGCTGCGAGAAGAACCTCACCATCACCGGCACCAAGCAGTGGGAAAACGTGCCCAAGGGATTCATCAAAAATGACCTGCCCATCGTCACCATCCACCTTGAGCAGCACCAGCGCGGAACCGCCGAAGACGCCTGGACCGAAATCGCAAGCGTGGAAAGCGACAATTCGCTGACCGAATGGGCAAGTGGCGGTTATGAATGCAAGTTCACCATCACCCAGACGAAAGACGGCCAGCCCGTTCCCTACTACGACGAAAACGGCGCGCTGTACGAGTACCGAGTGAAGGAGACCTTCAACAAGAAGACCGAGGAAGGCTTCGACATCGCCTATGAGGCCGACCCGAAGATCAACGCCTTCAGCGTCTCGAATACCTTTATCTCGGAAAAGGATAAGGAAAACACCTACGGCACCATCATGGTGGACAAGTACTGGGACCGCTCCAAACTGGATGAGCAGGATCTGCCCTACCCCGCCACCACCTTCGTGCTCACCCGCGCCTACGAAAGCGATACCGAGGGCACCCTGGTGAAAGACGACTATTTCAGCCTGAGCAAGACGCTTTCACCCGATGATGCCGCCCGCGGAGGGGAACGCAGCCGCGTCGAGTTCACCGACTTGCTGCGCTTCGCCCCCAACGGCAAACCCTACATCTATACCGTCACCGAAAAGACCATCGACGGCTATACCACCTGCGTGGGATCGGGCACGGCCGAACCTTCCGGCGAAGGCAATACCATCGTCGCTAACAGCGATGTGCTCAAAGACACGAAGGACGACACCGTCTCCTTCAAGAACAGCTATGAACCGGGCCAGGTGAACGTCACCGGCACCAAGCTGTGGAACGACTACAACAACGCCTTCGGCATCCGCCCCGAAAACATCAAAGTTGAGCTGCATCGCAAGGCACCGGCCATGAGCGGTTACGACAACGCGATCGAAGACGAAGTAGTCCTGGGAGCAGACGGCAATCCGCTCGAGCCCACTTGGCAGAACGACCCCACTGCAGAAACCTGGACCTACACCTTCGAGAACCTGGACCGCTATGCGCCCAACGGCAAGGCATGGCAGTACCAGGTTGTGGAAATCGCCGCAGAATCCGACCCCGATGGTTATTACGGCACCCAAGACCAATCCACCGGCTGGAAGACCGCGGGCAAGACGGGCGATGTGGTGTTGAACCAGATTACCAATAAGTTCGACATGCAGGCCTCCGTGAACAAGCAGTGGAAGGGCGACGGCCCCAACGATGACGACATCTACGGCCTGCGCCCCACCTCCGTTACCGTGAAACTGCAGGTGAAGGAAGAAGGCGGCACGTGGCAGGATGCCGCAGATGCACTCGGCACGGGCATCGAGTCCGGCTTGAGCGACATCGTGCTGTCGTCTGGCAACCGCTGGTCCCACACCTTCAGGAACCTGCCTCCCGCACGCAAGGTCGACGGTAACGTCGTCATGCTTTCGTACCGTGTCGTCGAAACCAAGTTGGGCGACCAGCAGTTCGACGCCACCGTCGGCGATGACGGCAGCTACACCTTTGCCGAAGGCAGCGTGAACCTGAACTACAAGCCCTCCAGCACCACTAGCAGCACGAAAACCAGCTCCACGACCACCATCACCAACACCATGGTTGACAGCCTGGTGCTGGCGGCAACGAAGATCTGGGACAGGGACCTTTCCAACGCCTTCGGTACCCGCCCCGGCAACGGAAACGTGTGGACCATCACCCTCGCGCTCCAGCGCAGCACCAATGGCACCGACTGGGTTGACGTGCAGAAAGCCGGAAGCACCCAAACCGTCACCGTCACCATCAGCGGCGATAACGGCAAGGACAAGGAAACCACCTTCGAATACCTGCCCCGTTACGACGCAGCGGGCAACACCTACCAGTACCGCGTGGTTGAAGAAAAACTGGGCGCGTATTACGAAATCGACACGAACGACCCCGAACACTACAAGTACGAATACAGCGGCGATGCCGGCGAAGGCGAGCCCTCTTTTGCCATCGATCTGGTCAACGAAATGATCACCACCAACGTAAGCGGCACCAAGGAATGGAAGACCTTCCAGGACGGCGTCATCCCCGACCCCTCGGCGGTCAAGCTGACCCTGTATTGGAGCACCCCTAACGGCCAGAAGTCGAAGGTCCCCGTGCAGCCGGAATACACCTGGACCAAAACCGACACCGGCACTTGGGAGTACCGCTACGAAGAAGACGTGCTTCCCATGTACGACAAGGCAGGCCAGAAATACACCTACACCGTCGAGGAGTCTCCCGTCGACGGCTATAACATCAGCTACAAGCCAAACCCCAGCTTAAACGTAACCAACACGCAGGCATTGGGCAGCGTCACCTTCACCAAGAAGAGCACCGACGGCAAGCTGCTCGCCAGGGCGAAGTTCAAGCTGACCCATCCCGATGGCACCACCGAAACCCGCACCACCGATGCGAACGGCAAGGTGACCCTCACCGACCTGAAGTGGGGCGACTACACCGTCACCGAAATCGAATCGCCTGAAGGCTACTGGTTCGATAAGAGCGATAATGCGCTGGGCTTCCTGCCCTTCGTCAGCAGCAACGACTACACCAAGACCTTCACCATCAACGCCCAGAACTGCAAGCAGAACATCAACCTGGGCAGCTTCGAAAACAAGGCGACCGATATCCAGTTCGCCAAGGTGGACGACGAGGGTAAGGCGGTTTCGGGCGCCAAGCTGAAGCTGACCGGACGCTTCGCAGGGTCGAATGCTGAAAGCTCCATCACCTGGACTTCCGGCAGTGCTCCCAAGAACATCACCGCCAAGATGGTAGTCGGCGAAACCTACACCCTCAGCGAGGCCGAGCGCACCTACGGGTTCCGCACCCTGCCCGGCAGCGTGAGCTTCGTCATGAACGACGACGGCACCATCACCATCACGCAGAACGTGCAGATCGACGGCCAGGACCTGGCTTCCGTTGACAAGAACGGCATGAAGCTGACTCTCACCAACAAGCGCATCCTGGGCGGCGTGCAGCTGACCAAGACCATCGACGGCCCTGACAACCCGCTCGCCCGCGATGTCAGGTTCGACCTGTACCGCGAAGGCAGCAGCACCCCCATCAAGACCAACCTGGCAACCGATAGCGAAGGCATCATCGCAGTCGATAAGCTGGGCGAGGGCAACTACTACTTCAAGGAAACCAAGACCATCGACGGCGCCATCCTGAGCACTGAAAAAGTGAAGTTCAGCATCACCGAGCAGCAGCATGCGCAAACCGTATATGTGAGCCTCGACAACAAGAGCACCGATCTTTCCATCGCCAAGGTAGACGATGAAGGCAATGCCCTTGCAGGCGCCAAGCTAACGCTGACCGGCAAGTTCGCCGACACCAGCCAGACTGCGTACTCCTGGACCTCGGGCGACACCCCCGAACAGTTCACCCGCAAGCTAATCGTGGGCCAGGAATACGAGCTTTCCGAAGAAGGCCGCGTCGACGGTTATCGCACACTGCCCGGAACCGTGAAGTTCCGTATCCAGAGCGACGGAACCATCAAGATCACGCAAAACACCAACTACCAGGGCGAAGGCAAATTGGCATCCGTCAGCAGCAACGGCCTTCAGCTCAACCTGACCAACTCCAAGATCTTGGCACACGTCCAGCTGGCTAAGACCATCGACGGCGAAGGCGGCCTGAAAGGCGTCACCTTCAACCTGTATAAGGAAGGCGAAAGCGCTCCCCTGAAGGAAGGCCTGGTTACCAACGAAGCCGGCGTGATCCTGGTCGAGAATCTGCCCGAAGGCAGCTATTACTTCCAGGAAACCGCTACCGTTGAAGGAGCCATCCTGGATACCGCCAAGCTACCCTTCACCATCGAGGAAAAGGACCACGGCAAGATCGTATCCGTGGGCATGGACAACCGCAGCACCAACGTGTCGATCCTGAAGACCGACGACCGCGGCAACGCCCTGGCAGGGGCCAAGCTTCAGCTGACCGGCCGCTTCGCGGGCGAATCCGCCGAAAAGACAATCGATTGGAATTCCGGAGATTCCGCCAAGCAGTTCAAGGGCATGCTTATCGTAGGCCAGCCCTATACCCTTTCCGAAACCGGACGCGTCGCGGGCCATGTGACCCTACCCAACCCCGTCACCTTCACGGTGACCGCTGAAGGCACCATTCGCATCGACGCGAATGCCGATTACAAGGACGCAGCACTTGCAAGCGTTTCCGGAAACGGCCTTCAGCTGGCCCTGGCCAACCCTGAAATCCGTGCGAGCGCCCAGCTGACCAAGACCATCGATGGCACGGATAAGCTGGAAGATGCCACCTTCAGCCTGTATCAGAAGGATGAAAACGGAGATTCCCTGATCAAGGAAAACCTGGTCACAGACAAGAACGGCGTCATCAAAGTTGACGACCTTGTGGAAGGCAAGTACTACTTCGTAGAGACCGCCACCATCGACGGCGCCATCCTGGATACAAGCCATATCGACTTCGAAATCACCGAAGACCTCGATGGCACCGTGGTGGAAAGGACCGCAGACAATCAGACAACCAAGATCTCCATCGCCAAGCTGGTACGCGATAGCGCAGCAGGCGAAGGCGATCCTGCCGATGGCGACCCTCTGCCCGGCGCCAAGCTGGAACTGACCGGCAAGTTCGCCAAGACCGCAAGCGACACCATTTCCTGGACTTCTAGAACCACTCCGAAGGAACTGGTCGGCGAGCTGATCGTAGGCGAAACCTACACCCTCACCGAAACCAACCGTCCCGCAGGATATGCGCAGGCTGCCGGCTCCGTTCAGTTCAAGGTGCTCGAAGACGGCACGATCGAAATCACCAAGAACGCGAGCTTCGACGGCAAGGATCTGGCAAGCGTCACCAGCGGCGGCTTGGGCCTGAGCTTCAGCAACGTGAAGATCCGCGGAGGCGTCCATCTGACCAAAACCCTCGACGGGGATAAACCCTTGGAGGGCGCGGTCTTCGACCTGTACCAGAAGGGTGCAGAGCAGCCCCTGCAGACCGGCCTCACAACCGACGAGAATGGCCTGATCAGGGTCGATAACCTCGCAGAAGGCGAATACTTCTTCAAGGAGACCGCCACTGTGGATGGCGCGATCCTGAGCACGGACACCGTGGAGTTCGCTATCGGCAAAGACGACTTCGGCAAGACCATCGAAGTGAAGGCCGACAACACCAGCACGAGCATCGGCATCCTGAAGGTGAACAGCGACAAGAATCCCGAACAAGGTGACTTCGCTGACGGAGCCGCCCTCGAAGGCGCCCAGCTGACGCTCAGCGGCCGCTTCGCAGGCGAAACCGAAAGCAAGACCATCGAATGGACTTCCAGCACGCAGGCCGAACAGCTCACTGGCAAGCTGATCGTAGGCGAAGAATACACGCTCGCAGAAAAGGGCCGCATGGACGGCTACGTCACCCTGCCCGGTACGGTCACCTTCAAGTTGGACGATGCAGGCAAGATCCAGATCATCGACGACGAAACCGGCCTGGCATCCACCGACGATGACAAGCTGACGCTCAAGCTCGCCAACGTGAAAGTGCGCGGCAGCGTCGAGCTGACCAAGACCCTCAACGATGACAAGCACCCCCTGAAAGGTGCGGTCTTCGACCTAGTCGCAACATCTGACGATGGAATGATCGGCATAATGGTCGAACGCAACCTGGTCACCGACGCCAACGGCAAGATCGTCGTGGACAATCTGCCCGAAGGAAAGTATCGCTTCGAGGAAACAAGGACCGTTAAAGGCGTTATCGTATACGAGGATTCCATCGACTTCGAGATCACCGAAAACGACCACGGCAAAGTCGTCACCGCGAACGCAATCAACGAGACCACCAAGATCAGCTTCCTGAAGGTGAACAGCGACCCCAAGCCTGGCGAAGGCGAGCTGGGTGATGGAGACCCCCTGCCCGGAGCAAAGATGCAGCTGACGGGCAAGTTCGCCAAAACCACGGAAGACAGCATCACCTGGATTTCCGGCGAAGAACCCGAAGTGCTTGATGGCGAACTGATCGTAGGTGAAGTCTACACGCTCACCGAGGTAGGCCGCGTCGACGGCTACACCAGATGGAATGGCACAGTGCAGATCTGGGTGCGAGATGATGGAACGATCGCCATCATCAAGAATTCCCATCTTGGAGACGTACGGGCAGAACTTACCGAAGACTCCTGCGGTCTGACCTTGAATAACGTGAAGGTACGCGGCAGCGTGGAACTGACCAAGACCATCGACGGAAACGAGCCCCTGGAGGGCGCGGTCTTCGACCTGTACCAGAAAGATACCGAAAAGCCCCTGCGGACCGGCCTCACCACCGGCGCTGACGGCAAGATCAAAGTCGATAACCTGGCAGAAGGCGAATACTACTTCCAGGAAACCGATACCATCGAAGGCGCCATCCTGAATACCGGCAAGGTTGAATTCAAGATCGCCGAAAGGGATCATGGCAAAGTCGTGAAGGCTTCCGCCGACAACGAGAGCACCGAAATCTCCATCCTGAAGGTGAACAGCGATCCTAAGCCCGGCGAAGGCGAGCTGGCAGACAAGGCCCCGCTCGCAGGCGCGAAACTGCAGATCACCGGACGCTTTGCAGGCGACAAGGAAACGAGCACCTACAAGTGGACTTCCGCCGAAGATGCCGAGCAGCTCTCCCGTAAGTTGATCGTAGGCGAGCAGTACACCATCACCGAACCGGAACGTGTTACCGGCTACGTTTCGCTGCCCCAGCCCATCATCTTCCAGGTCACCGAAAAGGGCACTATCGAGATTATCCAGAACGCCGAAATCGAAGGCGATGCCCTGGCATCCGTCGATAAGGACGCCCTTAACCTGACCCTCGCCAATGTGAAGGTACGCGGCAGCGTGGAACTGACCAAGACCATCGACGAAAGTGAACCCTTGGAGGGCGTGGTCTTCGATCTGTACAAGGAAGGTGCGGAAAAGCCGATTGCAACCGGCCTCACCACTAACGAAGAAGGCAAGATCACGGTAGGCAACCTGGCGGAAGGCAAGTACTACTTCAAGGAAACTGCCACCGTAGAGGGTGCCATCCTCAACCCCGATCCGGTCACCTTCCAGATCGCCGAGGGCCACCATGCCCAAACGGTCTACGTCAACCCGGACAACAAGAGCACGAATATCTCGATCCTCAAGATCAACCGCGATAGCGCTCCCGGCGAAGGCGAGCTCGCTGACGGCGACCCCTTAGCAGGCGCTGCGCTGAAGCTCACCGGACACTTTGCGAACAAGCCCGGTAAGACATCCGTGGAATGGACTTCCGCCGAAGAAGCCCAGCAATTCCTGCGCCAGCTGGTAGTAGGCGAAGAATACGAGCTGACCGAAATCGACCGCGTCGATGGCTACAACACGATCCCCGGCTCCGTGAAGTTCACCATCTTGACCGACGGAAGCATCTCCATCACCCAGAATGTAAGCTTCGACGACAAGGAGCTCGCCGCTATCACCGGCGATGCCCTGGGCCTGTCCCTCGCCAATGTGAAGGTGCGCGGCAGCGTGGAACTGACCAAAACCATCGACGGCAAGGAACCCCTGCAGGGTGCTAAGTTCGACCTGTATGCGGATGACGCGGACGAGCCGATCGCGACTGGCCTCATCACCAATAAGGACGGAATCATCGAAGTCAACGACCTGCCCGAAGGCAAGTACTATTTCAAGGAAACCGCCACCGTCGAAGGCGCAATCCTGAGCAAGGGCAAGGTTGAATTCCAAATCACCCCGGAAAACCATCTGGGAACCGTTGGAATCGATGCCGACAACGAGAGCACCGAAATCTCCATCCTCAAGGTGAACAGAGACAGCGCTCCTGGCGAGGGCGAGCTTGCCGATGGCGCTCCCCTGCCCGGCGCCCAGCTGACGCTCACCGGCCGCTTCGCAGGCGATAAGGGCGTAAGCACCTACGAATGGACTTCTGCCGAAGATGCCGAACAGTTCTCGCGTAAGCTGATCGCAGGCGAACCTTACACCCTGGCAGAAACCGGCCGCGTGGACGGCTACGTCACCCTGCCCGGCAAGGTCATCTTCAAGCTGAACGGCGACGGGCAAATCGAAATCATCGAAGACGAAACCGGCCTGGCATCCACCGACGATGGCAAGCTGACCCTCACCCTCGCCAACGTGAAGGTGCGCGGCAGCGTGGAACTGACCAAGACCATCGACGAAAACGAGCCCCTTGAAGGCGCGGTCTTCGACCTGTATAGGGAAGGCCAGAGCAAACCCGTCCAGACCGGACTCGCCACCGACGCCGAAGGCAAGATCGAGGTCGGAAACCTGGCGGAAGGCAAGTACTACTTCCAGGAGACCGACACCATCGAAGGTGCCGTCCTCAACACCCAACCCGTGGAGTTCGAGATCGCCGAAGGCGATCACGGCAAGGTTGTGAAGGCATCCGCCGACAACGAGAGCACCAAGATCTCAATCCTGAAGGTCAACCGCGACAGTGAGGCCGACGCGGACGAGAATGCCCCCGAAATCGGCAATGACCATGATGACGTCGACATCAACACCGGCGAGCCCATCGAGGCTCTCGACAGCAACGAACCTGCCGACGATGCAACCGTCGACGATAGCGAGGGAGCAGGCGGTATAAGCGAGGGTGACGAAGACGCCGCCGAGGACGAAACCCAGCTGACCGATGGCGATCCCCTGCCTGGAGCAACGCTGCAGCTGACCGGCCGATTCGCGAACAATGAGGAAGAAACCACGATCGAGTGGTCTACCGACGATGAGAACCCGAAGGAATTCACCCGCGAACTGGTAGTTGGCGAAGAATACACGCTCACGGAAGTAGGCCGGGTAAAGGGATATCTGCCCATCAAGGATCCCATCCGCTTCAAGGTCCAGGAAGACGGAACCATCAAGATCACGCGCAACACCCAAATCGACGGCCGGGATCTGGCTGTCCTCGAAGATGGCAACCTTGCCTTGACCTTGGCAAACGTGAAGATCCGCGGCGGCGTCGAACTAACCAAGACCCTGGCCGGAGAAGATCCCGTCGAAGGTGTCACCTTCAGCCTGTATAAAGACGGCGCCGAAGAGCCCCTGGCAAGCAACCTGGTCACCAACGAGAACGGCATGATTACGGTACGGTTCCTTCCCGAAGGCAGCTACTACTTCCAGGAAACCGCTACCGTTCCCGGTGCGATCCTGAACCCCCAGCCGCTTCACTTCGATATCGCCGAAGGGAAGCACCGCCAGACGGTCGAACTTTCCATGGACAATCCGAAGACCCAGATCGCTATCGCAAAGGCTGATCAGAACGGCGATCCCCTGGAAGGCGCACAGCTGGAACTGAGCGGAAATTTCGCAGGTACCGATGAGACCACCATCGCATGGACCAGCGGCACAGACCCCCAGGCCTTTACCGGCACCTTGATCGTGGGTGAGGAATACACGCTCTCCGAACCCATCCGCAGCTCCGGTTACGCCGCACTGCCCAACCCCGTGGTCTTCACGCTGGATGAGGATGGGCTGATCCAGATCAGCCAGAACGC
>JBJEKU010000031.1:0-3245 GCA_051878795.1 Eggerthellaceae bacterium | reverse complement strand
GCAAGATCGCCGAAGTGGGCCAGAACCTTTCCATCGAAAAGGGCGAAACCCGCGACATGGGCGGCAAGATCGCCGTCCCCGGTTTGGTCGACGTGCATGTGCATCTGCGCGAGCCCGGCTTCGAGCAGAAGGAAGACATCGCTTCCGGCACCCGTGCAGCTGCCCATGGTGGATTCACTGCCGTGTGCTGCATGGCTAACACTAATCCCGTCATCGACAACGCGATGGGCGTGGAATACATCCTTGCCCGTGCAGCAGCTGTCGGTAAGTGCCGCGTTCACGTTGCCGGTGCCGCAACCCAGGGCCTGAAGGGCGAGATCATCTCCGAGATGGGCGATATGGTTGCCCATGGCGCCGTCGCCTTTACCGACGACGGCCGCGGTATCCAGGGTGCCGGTATGATGCGCCGCGTCATGGATTATGCTTCCCAGTTCGACCGCGTCGTCATGGCGCATGAACAGGACGACGATCTGGTTGGCGAAGGCCAGGTCAACGAAGGCGTGGTTTCCACCCGTTTGGGCATGCTGGGCTGGCCCGCTGAAGGCGAGGAAATCCAGATCGCCCGCGACATCGCCCTGTCCCGTCTGACCGGCTGCCCCCTGCACGTTCAGCATATCTCCACCGCCCGCGGCTTGGAAATGATCCGTGCTGCCAAGGCAGAAGGCCTGAAGGTCACCTGCGAGGCGACCCCGCATCACCTGTTCCTGAACGAAGACGCTATCGGCGACGACTACAATACCTCCCTGAAGGTCAACCCGCCCCTGCGCACCCAGGAAGACAGCGATGCCCTGCTGGCCGGCGTCATCGATGGCACCATCGACTGCATCGTCACCGACCACGCCCCGCACACCGCATGGGAAAAGGATCGCGAGTTCGAGCTGTCTCCCTTCGGCATGATCGGTCTGGAAACCTCCCTGTCCCTGGTCATGACCCAGATGGTTCACACCGGCCTGATCGACTACAATCGCCTGGTAGAGGTTATGGCTATCAACCCCCGCAAGGTCTTGCGCGTGGAAGAAGTGAAGCTGCAGGCAGGCTCCACCGCCGATATCACCATCATCGACCCTGATTTGGAATGGACCGTTTCCGCCGATAGCTTCGTATCCAAGGCGAAGAACTCCGGCTTCATCGGTGCCGACCTGAAGGGCCGCGCAACCGACGTTTATGTCGGCGGTTATGCAACCATGCAGGACGGCCAGATCGTCGAATAGACTTCGGTATCGAAAGCTGCTCGTTGCGAGTTTTGCGTATGAAAGGAAGGCCGGTGCCATTGAGGCGCCGGCCTTCCTCTGTTCGGGCGGGTTTCGATTTGCTTGTCGAGCGAGCTTCGATACGGGAGGCCCGCATTGAAGGCTCAAGCTTCCTTGCTTCGTTCCGTCCGCTCGATAGGCCGTTGGGTTTTGGATAAGCCGATCTGATTCCCTTTGCGCAGGAATCGTTTTTCTGCAGGTCAGGCACGCATTATTTCTTGCTTGCTTCTATTGTGCGTGCTCCAAGGGCGTTTCGCGGGTCCTGTCGCGTATAATAGAAATAGTGTGTTCGCAACCCAAGCCGGCATGTGCCGGTGGAATGATCGCTCCAAAAGGATGTGAATCGAATGATCAAAGAACTTGTCAAGGATGCCGAGCTTCTGAGCACTCCTTGCGAAAAGGCGACTATCGAAGATCTGCAGATTGCCGAAGACCTCGCCGATACCCTCAAGTCCATCGAAGATGCGGCATGCCTGGCTGCCAACCAGATCGGCGTTGCAAAGCGCATCGTCGCACTGAAGGACGACGACAATAACGTCATGGTGTGCTTCAATCCCACCATGAGCCGTGCATTGTATCCCACCAGGCTCACCGAAGAATGCCTCACCTGCGACGAGCCCCATAAGGTTACCCGTTTCGCGAAGATGACCGCCCATTTCGAAATCGTCGAAGATGGCCAGCTCAAGTCCCGCAAGGTTGAGTTGAGGGATTGGCCTGCCCAGCTGATGCAGCATATGATCGATCATTGCAACGGCAAGTACCTGTAAAGGCGGTTCCTATGTGCGCAACCGGATTGCTTGATGAAAAGGGAAAGGTTCTGTCCAATAGGCATTTGGGCCGCAACCTTTTCCTCCTGACCGTTGAAAGCCCCCAGCTTGCCAAGCTGATGGAGCCGGGTCAGTTCGTGCATACCCTTATCCCAGGCATGGAAGGGCATATCCTCCGCAGGCCCTTCTCCGTGTATGCCACCGACGTCCAAGCTGGAACCATGGATATTCTGTACCAGGTAGTCGGCTTTGGTACCCAGCATCTTTCCACCCTTGCGGAAGGCATGGCGATATCCAACATAGGTCCCATCGGCCATGGTTGGAAGGCCCCCGAGGGCTGCAAGCGCGCCCTCGTGGTGTGCGGCGGTGTTGGAGCTGCCCCTTTGTTCATGCATACCCAGCAGATGATCGCTGCCGGCATCCAGGTCGATGTGGTTCTCGGTGCTCAGACTGCCGAGGCAATGGTATGCGCCGACCGGTATGAGCAGGTGCTCGGCGCTCCTGCGGTGCTTGCCACCGACGATGGCTCCCTGGGCTATGCGGGCTTCTGCACCGTTCCTGCGCAGGAGCTGCTCGATTCCAACAGCTACGACTACGTTTGCTGCTGCGGTCCCGAGCCCCTCATGAAGATCGTTTCCCGCATGGCGTCCCAGGCGGGCGTGTATTGCCAGATCTCAATGGAAAAGCGCATGGCTTGCGGTGTAGGGGCTTGCCTTTCCTGCGTGATCGATACCCCCGAAGGTAAGAAGCGCTGCTGCGTTGACGGCCCTGTTTTCGATGCTGAAGAGGTGATCTGGTAATGGCCAACGTGAACATGCAGGTCAACCTGGGTGGTTTGATCATGCGCAACCCTGTAACCGTGGCCTCTGGCACTTTTGCCGCAGGTCGCGAGTACAACGACTTCGTTCCTGTCGATCGCTTGGGCGCGGTTACCACCAAGGGCGTGTCCCTTAATGGCTGGACCGGTAACGACAGCCCCCGCATCGCGGAAACCGCATCGGGAATGCTCAATTCCATCGGCTTGCAGAATCCCGGTGTCAAGGTGCTACGCGAAAAGGACCTGTCCTGGCTGGAAAAGCATGATGTTCCCGTTATCGTGAACGTATCCGGGCACTCCTTCGACGAATACGTGCAGGTTATCGAAGCGCTCGATGACGATTCTCGTGTTCATGCATACGAAATCAACATCAGCTGCCCCAATGTAGATGCCGGCGGTATGACCATGGGC
>JBJEKU010000030.1:0-3272 GCA_051878795.1 Eggerthellaceae bacterium | reverse complement strand
ACACCGTCACGGTCGCCGATGACGACAACCTTCTTGTTAGCCAAGATGCTCATGTTGCCTCCTCTCCAAAAATACGCTTTCCAACACTTTGATATGGTCAATCGCTTTGCGATATATCCCATAATCATTCAAATCACACGCGAAGACAGAAGCCCTTGCGCGTGAGGCAAATATACAACACAAACTATTTGATTTCCATATGGTTATTGAAGATTTTTGCTTATTTTCCAACAGCTTTTTCAGCTATCCCAAAGGACCTTCTGACTGAAAAAAGCGAGGTCGGACCCAGCACCTCCGCCACGCCCTGTACTGCCGACGGCATGCATCGGCAAGGAATCTCGCATGAGCCTCCCGCATGCAAGCTGAATGGCATCCGGCGACTTAACCGGCGCGCCCGTTGCCAAGCATCCCGAATGAAAGCGCGAAACGGCCCCCACTTGCGCGGGGGCCGAACAGATGCATCAGGATAAGCAAACGCAGGCGGCAGCTTATTTCACGACGATATTCACCAAACGGCCGGGGATGACGATGGCCTTGACCACATTCCTTCCCTCGGTCTGATCGGCAACGGCTGCAAGCGCGGCCTCGCGAACCGCATCTTCTTCGGCAGAAGCCTCCACCACGATACGGGCACGCACCTTGCCATTCACCTGGACCGCAAGCTCCACTTCGTCGGCCTTCGCCTTTTCCAGATCGAACTCAGGCCAAGATTCGGTGTGGATGCAGGTGGTGTGGCCCAGGACGGTCTGCCACAGCTCGTCGGACCAGTGCGGCGCGATAGGAGCGAGCAGCTTGACCAGCACTTCCGCGACCTCGTGCTGCAGCTGCGCGTTATCCTTGCGCACCTGCTCGTCCGCAACTCGAAGATAGGAGCCGATCGCATTGGAAAGCTCCATGATCGCGGCGATCGCGGTATTGAAGTTGTTGCGGTCGAAGTCGGACGTGACCTTGCCGGCAACGCGATGGCGCTCGCGCAGCATCGCCTTCGCGGCTTCGCCTGCGTCCTTCGCATCGGCTGCCTGAGCCTGGAACAGGGTATCTTCGCCCGCCTGGCCTTCCAGGTCGTATACCTGGCGCCATACACGGTTGAGGAAGCGGTAGATGCCCGCCAAGCCCTCCTCGTTCCACAGCAGCTCCTTATCGGGGGGAGCCATGAACAGGATGTAGGCACGCACGGCATCGGCGCCATATTCGGCGATCATGTCCTCGGGGGAGATGACGTTGCCCTTGGACTTGCTCATAACATCGCCGTTGCCGTCGAGCACCATGCCCTGGCAGAGCAGGTTGGTGAAGGGCTCGTCGAAGCTGAGCATGCCCATATCGCGTAGCACCTTGGTGAAGAAGCGGCTGTAGAGCAGGTGCAGGATCGCATGCTCGATACCGCCGATGTACTGGTCGACGGGCAGCCAGTAGTTGGCCTTCTCGCTGTCGAAGGGCGCCTTGTCGTTCTGAGCGTCGGTATAGCGCATGTAATACCAGCTGGAGCAGGTGAAGGTGTCCATGGTATCGGTCTCGCGACGGGCGGGGGCACCGCACTTCGGGCAGGTGCACTTCACGAACTCCTCATGGGTTGCCAGGGTCTCGCCCGCAGCCAGGTCGATGTCTTCCGGCAGGCGGATGGGCAGATCCTCTTCGGGAACGGGCACGACACCGCATTCGGGGCAGTGGATGGCAGGGATGGGATTGCCCCAATAACGCTGGCGGCTGATCAGCCAATCGCGCAAACGGAATTCCACCTTGCGACGGCCGCGGCCGGAAGCCTCCAGGGCATCGACGATGGCCTGCTCGCCTTCGGAATGCTTACCGCCCACCATGCCGGTGTAGGGGCCGGACTGGACCAAACGGCCTTCGGCTTCCATGGCGCCTTCCCAGTCGACACTGGTCACGACCCTTTCCTGCTCGTTTGCCAGCTGGCCGTACAGGGGATCGTCCTCGGTCATGATGATGGGGATGATGGGCAGGTCGTACTTGCGGGCGAACTCGAAGTCGCGCTGGTCGCCGCAGGGAACCGCCATGACCGCGCCGGTGCCGTAGTCGGCCACCACGTAGTCGGCCACCCAGACAGGCACCTTCTCGCCGTTGATAGGGTTGATGACATAGCGGCCGGTGAATGCACCGTGCTTTTCGTGGTTGCCTTGGGCTCGTTCGACGGCAGTGACCTTCGAAGCCGCCTCGATGAGCTCGAGCACTTCCTGCTCATGCTCGGATCCGGCAACCAGTTCCTTCAGGCCCTTGTATTCGGGGGCGAGCACGAAGAAACTGCAGCCGAACAGGGTATCGGCGCGGGTGGTGAAGACGGTGATGTAGTCTTCGGGCGCAGGGTTTTCAGGCGCATTGCCCTGCTCGTCGCACAGCAGGAATTCCACTTCGGCACCTTCGGAGCGGCCGATCCAGTTCGCCTGCTGCTGCTTGACGCGATCGGGCCAACCGTCCAAGGTGTCCAGGTCGTCCAAAAGCTCCTGGGCGTAGTCGGTGATCTTCAGGTACCACTGCGTCAGGTCGCGCTTCTGCACTTCGCTGTCGCAACGCCAGCACTTGCCCTCGATGACCTGCTCGTTTGCCAGAACGGTCTTGCAGTCGGGGCACCAGTTCACAGGATTGTTGCGGCGCTCGACCAAACCGCGCTCCCAGAACTTCAGGAAGAGGTACTGGCCCCAACGGTAGTATTCGGGGTCGCACGCCACGACCATGCGGTCCCAGTCATAGGAGAAGCCCATGCGCTTGAAGCTCTTCTTCTGGGTCTCGATGTTGCTGTAGGTCCACTTGGCAGGATGGCTCTTGCGCTTGATGGCGGCGTTTTCGGCAGGCAGGCCGAATGCGTCCCAGCCCATGGGATGCAGCACGTTGTATCCGCGCATGCGGTTGTAGCGCGCCAGCACGTCGCCGATGCTGTAGTTGCGCGCGTGGCCCATGTGGATGTCGCCCGAAGGATAGGGGAACATCTCGAGCACGTACTTCTTCGGCTTGTCGGAATCCTCGCAGGCCTTGTCCAGACCCGCCTCGTCCCACGCCTTCTGGAGGCGCGGCTCTATTTCATGCGGATTATATTCTTTCATCTTGTTCCTTCTCGAACGAGTGTCGATACGCATGCTTGACCTGGTAGTGCACCAGGCGGGTTAACACAACCCTTGATTATAATGAAACGATTCGCCAAGTAGGGGCGCACCCGCTGAATTATCGACCGCGAAGGCGGGACGACCCGCTCATGGCCACTCCGTAAAGCGGACAGCTCCCCAGTGCGGCTTCGCACGCGCCAGGCTGAAGCCTCTAAA
>JBJEKU010000029.1:0-82592 GCA_051878795.1 Eggerthellaceae bacterium | reverse complement strand
CGATTCGATTCTAAGGGATCAGACAGCCTGTCCACCAACATTCGGCACACTACCATGGGCCCCTGTTTTTTAGGCAACGCACCTGTTCCGATGAGCGCTCACGGGGTCTTGGGCTTGGGGATGCTGGGCGCGTGTTGCGGGCAATCTGCCTTGAGGATGGGCAAGGTAAAGGAAATCGGCGCGCTGAAAGAAGAACCGCCGCCTTCCCGGTCGGAATGCGGCGGTTCGGAATGCGGTCATTGTTTGGTTGGAGGCTGTTAGAGCAGGCTTGCGATCTTTCCTGCAACCTCGACGCTTCCGATAATGCTGATGTTGTTCAGCAGGATCAGGTCGTCTACTTCCTTTTCCTTGCAGATATCCACCACATTGTCGTTGTTGTAGCGGAAGTCGACGATGTAGACGTCCTGATAATGGTCGACGAGCCAGGGGATGAATGCGTTGCCGTAGGATTCCTTGATGACCAGGCAGGACGACCCATCGGTGATTTCGGGGTTATGGATTTCTGCCCAGGGCTGGTCGCCGCCGACGAAGCAGTTGTACTGCGTTCCTTCATCCCAGTCCGAAACATCCTTGATGACGTTCCAGTCTATGGTCTGGCCGTCGACATCGGTGTACTTCATGTCGTTCGTTCCGTTGGGGACCCATGCCTGAACGGTGTCGGGGTCCTTGGTCAGGCTTTCCAGCTGCAGCTGGGAGTAATAGGAACCCAGGAAGGGCGAGAAATCCTCTTCCTTGAAGTCTTCGATATTGTGGGGGTCGATACCCTTTTGGTTGCAGAAGGATTGGTAGACGTAGTACGCACCTAGTGCCGTCCAGTGGTGGTCGGTGCGGAAGAAGAGGTATTCGTCCTTGTGGTCGACCAGGGGCTGCATGGTGGGAACCGTCTTGACTTTGTCGTTATAGGAATCGTAGTAGTACTGGATCGCCTGTCCCTGATTCGATCCGCCCAATGCCGCTAATTCGTCTTTGCTCAGCAGGACTCCGGAATTGTTCGGGATGAGGATGGAGTAGACCTGCGTGATGCCTTCCAGCTTATCTGCAGCACCGTTGACGGCGTTGACATAGTCGTCTGCTGCTTCCTGGGTGAAGCCGTAGGTTGCGTATACGGCGCCGTTATCGACGTAGAGGCCCTGCATGATCTGGCCCTGGATGTCTTCCTCCAGATTGAAGCTGTCATAGGTTTCGGGTGCGACAGGATCCTTTTTCTGCGAGGATTTAGCCCCTTCATCGGGGATGTCGTCGCCTTGGACTGCGTTGCCGAACATCTGCGTGCTGCTTTCGAAGCCATATAGGCCCTTGAAAGCCTGGTTCACGGCAATCAGTTGGTCGCGGAAGGGGTAGGTATCGGCATACCAGGTGGAGATCTGCTCGGTATAGGCGCCTGAGACGAAGTCGGCGACATTGAAGGAGGGGAATTTCGAAAGCTCTCGGTTTTCTGCCTGGGAGACAGTCGGCCTGAGGAAGAGGCAAAGCCCCAGGACCATTCCCAAGGTCAGGATCAGGCCGAAGGCAGCGGATGCCCCGCGATGCCAGCGGGAGAGCTCCTCCATCTTTCCCGTTTCAAGGACCAAGTCGGGTGCAGGCTGCTCGCTTTTCTTCGGCTTGCGGGGTGCGTCTTGGGTGTTTTGCCCCGAAGGATCGACCTTGCCCGCGTTGGCCCATGCCAAGAAAGACGATTTCAGCGAGCCTGCGGATTTGGAGATCTTGGAGCCGGCCTCCGCAAGCGCAGTGGGGCGGGCATCCTTGGGCCCTGCCGCCCTTGCTCCTGCGGAGGGTCGCTTCTTCCCAGCGGCCAATGCGACCGCATCCTGCGTGCGGGTGCTTGGTTTGCGCTGGTCGGTTTCGGACCTTGTCGCGATTGTGCGACGGGGGGCTCCTTGCGCGCCGCCGTCCTGCCTTGCAGAATCTGCCGAAAGCCCGGATTCCTGCGTTATGCGGTTATCGGTGCCGCGACGGGGAGCAGGGCGTTTGGCCGTTTCTGCGTCACGGCGGGTATGGCGATCGGAGGCGCTTTCGAAGGCAGTGCGGGCGGCGTGCCTCCTGTCCGCACGATTGCCGGTATGTGCGGATGGGTTTAGGCTGCCACCGTCATCTCCAGTGCGCGGAGCGTGCGCTGTCTTGTGGTTGTCCCGGTCGAGGCTTCTTCCGTAGGAAGGCCGCTGTCTTCTTTGCTCGAGCTGGGTACCTTCGGTTTTCTGCGTCCTCCCTTGGCGGGTACGTACCCGCTCGGTGCTGTGTGCTTTGTGGCGGTTTTCGCGTTCCGGCGATGCGCTTTGTTGGTTTCGCGGGGGGAGGGCGGTGCGGTTTCGGGAAACGGCAGCGGCACGCCTTTCGGCTGCAAGCCTTCTCTGCTCGCTGGCGGTACTGCCCGTGCGGTTGCGTGAGGGCGATGCGTCCTGGGCACGGTGGTTGCGTTCCGCGCGATTGCGAGCCGAAGCGCTGGTGCGCTCAGATTCATGGCGGTTGGGATTACGGGGGTCATTGGGATTGCGATAGTTGCTCATGGCAGGTCACCACATTTAGAAGCGGAAGTAGATGAACGGGTTGTAGCTGTTGCCGATCAGGGCGATGACGGCGAGCAGCAGCAAGAGGATGGGCGTGATCGTATCGATGGCGACGGCTGCCTTGAACAGCGCCGAACCGGGTTCGGGCTTCTCGAGCATGGCCTTGCGGATACGGGTTCCGATATCGGTGCAGGCGACGATGCAGAACAGGAACAGGAATACGTTGCCTGCGAATACCGTCTGCGCCTGCAGGTTGATCAGACCGCCTCCGGCGAAGCCCAACATGCCCTTGAGCACGCACAGCAGTTCGGCATTGCTCGTGAATCTGAACAGGACCCAGCCGAAGATGACTACCAGGATGGTGTAAATGTGATTCACTCCTTTGGGCATGCGATCCTTGATGACGAATCGCTCGAGCATCAGGAACACGAAATAGTACAGGCCCCAGAACACGAAGTTCCAGCTGGCTCCGTGCCAGAAACCGGTGAGTGCCCAGACCACCAGGGCGTTGCGGACGGTGATCAGGTTGCCGCGCCTGCTGCCGCCCAAGGGGATGTAGACATAGTCGCGGAACCATGAGGAGAGCGAGATGTGCCATTTCCTCCAGAAGCTCTGGATGCTCTTGGCCATATAGGGATGATCGAAATTCTCCAGGTAATGGAATCCCACCATGCGGCCCATTCCGATGGCCATGTCGGAATACGCGGAGAAGTCCAGGTAGATGTGGAAGGTGTAGAAGATCATACCCAGCCACAGTCCGAAGGTCGATTGCGAGGAAAGCGCCTCGACACCCCCGTTGAGCAGGGAATCTGCTACGGCAGCACAGGAATTGGCAAGCACCGCCTTCTTCGCCAGACCGACGCAGAAGCGCCTGATTCCTGCGAAGGTGTCCTCACGGGTGACCTTGCGGAAGTCGATTTCACTGGCGATGGTCTCGTAGCGGACGATGGGACCTGCGATGCACTGATGGAATAGGCTTGCGTACAGCAGCAGCTTCCAAAAGCGCGGTTGGGCGGCCACCTTGCCGCGGTATACGTCCACGACGTAGGAGATGAGCTGGAAGGTGTAGAAGGAGATGCCGATGGGCAGGACAAAGGTGGGGATGACCTCGGGGACTCCGAAAAGAGCCTGCCAATTGGTAAGGAAGAAGCCCAGGTATTTGAAGAAACCCAGTACGCCGAGCAGGCATACGAGTTCACCGATGAGCAGCGCCTTGCGGGTGGATTTGCGCTCGGTGGCGCTGATTCTGAGCGCGAAGAACCAGCTGACCAGGGTATCCAGTAAGAGCAGGATCAGGAACTTGGGGCCGCCCCAGGCATAGAAGACCAGGGAGAAGGCCAAGAGCACCTGGTTGCGGAAACGCGGGGCAACCTTGCGGTAGACGATCAGGTTCAACGCGAGGAACGCGAAGATGAATAAGAGGCTGGAAAAGACCATAGAGCTAACCTATCGGCTTCTTGCGCGGCAAAGGCCCGGCCGGCATATCTAAGGTCGGGCGCGATTGCAGGGTTTTCCGGCTTTGCGGCGCAGGATGGATATCAGATGAATTCTACTCCAACTCGACCATTATATGGGCACGCAGTCGCCCATAGGCGACTGCGTGTAGGGAAACGCTCGGGGAACGACGGCTTATGCACCGAGCTCTCCCATGGTTTGGGCGGCTTCTGCCCGATCGGGATCGGTCTGACCCGATCCGTCTTGCTGCGACTGTTCGCCGCCGAGTCCGGTTCCGGCCAGATCGACCCTCTGGTCGCCCTCTGCGTGTTCAGGCAGATAGGGGGCGATTGCGTCGTCGATCATCGAGATGTAGAACTGCGCACCCTCTTCGGAAAGGTGGGTTCCATCGCCATCGAAGAGCTCTCCTCTGCCGTAGCTCGTGTTGTACCAGTCGATGATGTGCGCGTTGGCGTACCTTTCGGCCCCGCGTTGCAGGGCTTCGTTGCTTTCCAGCACCCAGGACTGGGGGCTTCGGGTATTGACGAAGAAAACCTCCCGGTCGGGGCCGGCGAGCTTCATGAGCTCGTCGAATTCCTCATCGGAGACGGGGCCGTTGGTTCCCAGTGCGAAGACCACGACGTCGCCGACGACATCCTGGTCGAGGTAGCCCTGGAATACCTCGATACCCGTACCGAACCAGCGGTTGATTTCCGCATCGATCGCTCCATAGGGGAAGGTTTCCTGGAAATAGGGTATGGAGCGCACCGAAACCGAGTCACCGATCAGGAGCACGTCGAGCTTGGGCGTCTCGGATGTGCTTGCGGCGTCCCCGGTTTCCAGTGAATCCAAGCCTGCGACTTGGGGGCCCTCCTCGGTCAGCAGGTCGGCGCCCTCGATGGCGGAGGTGTCGGGGACCGCGATCAGGCCTCCGATGCATACGCACGCGAGCGCCCCTGTTACAGCGGTGGGCAGGATGTGCGTGCGAAGCCAGGCGGGGATGGTCGTGCGATGCTCGCGGATCTGCTTCGCGAAGCGCCCGAGGGCTCCGCGCCGAATGGGGTTTTCCACGAAACGGTACGAAAAGGCCGCGCAGGCGAAGATGACCGCGAGGATGACCGGGTAGAGGTACCAGGGAGTGTCGGTCACCTTGCTGACGGGGATCATCAGCAGCAACAGGGGGTAATGCCATAGGTAGATGCCGTAAGAGCGCACGCCGATCCAGACGAGGGGCTTTGCGGCCATGACCCGTGCGAAGATGCTCTCGGGATGCGCGAGGGCGGCGATGACCACGGCGGTCAGCATCGAAGCGAGGAGCAGTCCCCCATGGTAGAGGAAGGGGGAGTTGTCGTCCAATGTGGCAATCATGATGACGAGTCCGGCGAAAGCGGCGACCCCTGCCCCGTCGAGAGCGGTTCTGGCGTTTTTCGATAATGTTCGGCCATCTTGCCCCCCGGGCCTGACCGAAGGCCAGGCGAAGGCCATGAAGCCGCCGATCAGCAGGGAGAAGGCACGGGTGTCCGTCCCGTAGTAGACGCGGCTGGGATCTGCGTCGGGTGAAAAGAGCAAGGCCATCTCCAAGGCGGAGAGCAGGGCGAGCACGAGCGTTCCGCCGCCCATCGCCTTGCGGCTCAGTCCCAGCTTATGGCAGCCAACCATGATGAGCGGCCAGACCAGGTAGAACTGCTCCTCGATGGCAAGCGACCAGAAATGCGTGAGCGGGGAGGGAGCGCCCAGCGCCTCGAAATACGAGACGTCGCGCAGGATATACCACCAGTTGGTGAACCATAAAAGCGCGGCAGCCAGGTCTTCGCGCAGCTTGGTGAGCAGGCTGTGGTCGAAGATCGTGAAAAGCGCCGCCGAGCACATGATGACGAACACGATGGCGGGGAACAGCCTCCTGACGCGCCGCAGCCAGAATTGCGGGAGGTTGATGCGTCCGTTGTTGTCCCATTCGATAAGCAGCAGGCTGGTGATGAGGTAGCCGGAGAGGACGAAGAAGACCGTGACGCCCAAAAGCCCGCTCGGGGCCCAGGCGAAACCCATGTGGTAGGCGATGACCGCGAGCACCGCAAAGGCGCGCAGGCCGTCGAGTGCGGGGATATAACGGCCCTTCTTCTTTTCCGATGCGGGTTCGGGTGCCGCCTTCCGGGTGGGATCTTGGGCCTGTTCGGCGGATCGGGCTTCGGGGGCGGGGTTTCGCAGGACTTTCCCAGCGCCTTCGAGCGCACGTGCCCTGGATTCGCTTTCAGGTTTTCGTGGCCGAGATGCCTTTTCGGCGGGCGAATCGGCACGGTATTCGGGGACGTGCCTGGAGGCGCCCTTCACCGAAGGGCGTTTCGATTCCGCGCCTTGCGAGCTGCGCTTGCTGTTCGCGTTGCCGCGTTGTCCGTAGCGGTTGCGGCTGTAGTCGCCGGCATCCTGTCCCCGATAGAGGATATTGGGCTCGAATTCGAATTCGCCATTGCGGGAATCGCGGGCGCCGCCTCGGCCCGCCTGTTGCTTCCGCGCATTGCTGCCGTTTCCGTATTGGTCGCGGCTGTAACGGTTGTCCATCGTTTTTTGCCCTTCCCCGGTAGAGGCGAATCACGAGTCGAATGCTGTTTCGCTGCAGGTTCGCGGCCTTGCTGTTTTCGGCAGCGGCCGCAAGCCCTTCAGCGGTTTTTCAGGTGCTGTTAATCAAGCGGAAAAGAAGTATAGACGCATCGGCTCCTATTAGCTTTGTCTATTCGCATTCGATTGAAAAATAATGTCGTCAAGGTGCCGGGGCGCGGCAAGGGATCCCGGGCGTAACGGGTGCTACCATGGTTTGGGTGGGATGGATTTGGAAGGATTGTGCGCATATGAAGACGATCATGCTGATCGGCGGGATGGGGTCGGGCAAATCGACCGTTGCCCGTATGTTCGGGGATTTGGGCGCGCTCGTCATCGACTTGGATCTTGTGGGGCATGCGGTGCTCGACGACCCTGCGGTGGCATCGGCCCTTGTTGCCCGGTTCGGCGAAGATGTGCTCGACGGCGGATCGGTGAGCAGGCCGTTGCTCGCCCGTGCGGCATTCGAGAGCAGCGAATCCGCAAAGCGGCTTTCGCAGATCACGCATCCGGCAATCGTGCGTTCGGCGCTTGGGATGCTCGATGACGCCCTTCGTGAAGGTTGTCCTGCGGTCGTGTTGGAGGTTTCAGCCTTCACCGGGCCCGAAGGGGCTTTCGAACCGCTTCTGGAGCGCTGCAGTGCGATTGTGGCAGTAGCTGCGCGCGAGGATCTGCGCGTTGCCCGTGCGATTGCGCGGGGGTTTTCCGAAGACGACGTGCGCAACCGAATAGCCCGGCAGCCTACCGATGCCCAACGTGCCGTCTGGGCCGATACCGTGCTGCGAAACGATGGCAACGAAAACGATCTGGCTTTGAAGGTGGAATCGCTCTGGGATGCCTATTTCGGGTAATCTGTTCTGGTGTTTTCTCATGTTACGGGAAGGGTGGTAGGGATGTCCCATCTTGGCAATATCGAAGGGCTGCGCATGGAGGGCAAGATCTCGGACGCCCGCTTGGTCGGGCAGCCCTTCAAGGTGGTTTCCCCTTATAGTCCTGCGGGAGATCAGCCCCAGGCGATCGAGAAGCTCGCCCAGGGCGTGCGCGATGGCTTGAGGTACCAGACCCTTTTGGGCGTGACCGGATCGGGAAAGACCTTCACCATGGCCAAGACCATCGAGGCGATCCAACGGCCCACTTTGGTGATGGCGCCCAACAAGACGCTTGCCGCCCAGCTTGCGGCAGAGCTGAAGGAATTCTTCCCGAACAATGCCGTGGTGTATTTCGTTTCCTACTACGATTACTACCAACCCGAGGCATATGTCCCGAGCACCGACACCTTCATCGAAAAGGATGCGAGCATCAACGAAGAGGTGGAGAAGCTGCGTCATGCGGCCACGAGCGCCCTGCTTTCCCGACGTGATGTGATCGTGGTGGCGTCCGTCAGCTGCATCTACGGCATCGGCTCGCCCATGGACTATGCCGGCATGGCCGTGTTCTTGGACAAGATGGAGGAGCAGGACCGCGACGATTTGATCCGCAAGCTCATCGATATCCAGTACGACCGCAACGACTACCAGCTCGAACGGGGCTCGTTCCGCGTTCGCGGCGATGCGTTGGATATCTTCCCGCCGTATGCAGACAACCCCGTTCGCGTGGAATTCTGGGGTGACGAGATCGAGTCGATCTGCGAAACCGACAAGGTAACGGGCGAGGTGCTCAATTCGTATGAGGCGCTGCCTATCTGGCCCGCCTCCCACTACGTGACTGCAAAACCCAAGATGGATCACGCCCTTACGTCTATCCGCGAAGAGCTGCGCGGACGCCTTGCCGAATTCAAGGAAGAGGGCAAGCTGCTGGAAGCCCAGCGTTTGGAGATGCGCGTTTCCTACGACCTGGAGATGATGGAGTCGATGGGATTCTGCAGCGGCATCGAGAACTATTCCCGCCACCTCGACGGGCGGGAACCCGGCGAGCCGCCCTATACGCTCATCGACTACTTCCCGGACGATTTCGTGACCATCATCGACGAAAGCCACGTAACCGTTCCCCAGATCCGCGGCATGCACGAAGGGGACCGCTCGCGTAAAGTGACCCTGACCGAGCATGGCTTCCGCCTGCCTTCCTGCCTGGACAACAGGCCGCTGCGTTATGACGAGTTCGAGCAGCGTATCGGCCAGTTCATCTACGTCTCGGCCACGCCCGGGGACTACGAGAAGCGCGTGAGCCAGCAACAGGTCGAGCAGATCATCCGTCCCACCGGCCTGCTCGATCCGGAAATCGATGTGCGCCCCACTGCCTCCCAGATCGACGACATCATCGACGAAGCGCGCGTGCGCGCCTCACGCAACGAGCGCGTGCTCATCACCACGCTGACCAAGAAGATGGCCGAGGATCTGACCGACCATCTTCTCGACGAAGGCGTCCGAGCCCGGTACATGCATTCGGACATCGCCACCATGGAACGCGTCGAGATCCTGAGTGGCCTGCGCCGCGGGGAATTCGACGTGCTGGTGGGCATCAACCTGCTTCGCGAGGGCCTGGACCTGCCCGAGGTGAGCCTGGTGGCCATCCTGGATGCCGATAAGGAAGGCTTCCTGCGCAACCACCGTTCCCTGATCCAAACCATCGGGCGCGCAGCGAGGAATGCCGACGGGCGCGTGATCATGTATGCGGACCGCAGGACCGATTCCATGGATCTGGCTATCACCGAGACGCATCGCCGCCGCAAGATCCAGATGGCGTACAACGAAGAACATGGCATAGAGCCCAAGACCATCAAGAAGGCGATCAACGACATCGCGGGCTACATGCACGATGAGGTGGGAACGGTCACCGCCGAGCAGGTGAACAAGGAGCTTGCCGCATTCTCGCGCGAGGAAGTACTGAGAATCATCGCGTCGCTGGAGGAGGATATGATGCACGCCTCGATGGAAATGGATTTCGAAGAGGCCGCCCGTATCCGCGACCGCGTGGTGAAGCTTAAGGCCCAGGTGGAGGGGTCGAGCGAGGAGGACGCCCTTGCCGGGCTGAAGAAGGGCGCCCGGAAGGGCTCGCAGTTCGGCAAGCGCCGCCGTTAGAGTTCGCGCGTATCCAGCCAGATGGTGAACGGGCCGTCGTTGACCAGCTCGATTTCCATATGGGCGCCGAATTCGCCGGTCGCTACGATGGGGAAGTCCCGGCGCGCCAGCTCGACGAAGTACCGGTAGAGCTCCCTCGCCTCATCGGGCGGGCATGATTGCGTGAAGCTGGGACGGTTGCCTTTCTTGCAATTCGCATACAGTGTGAACTGGGAGACCACCATCACTTCTCCTCCGACATCTGCAAGGGAGAGGTTGGTCTTGCCGTTCTCGTCGTCGAAGATGCGCAGCTTCGAAATCTTCGACCAAAGCCTGTCGGCGTCTGCGCGGGTGTCGCCCGTTCCTGCGCCGAGCAAGATCGCGAAACCGCGTCCGATGCTCCGTACGGGGTCCGGGTCCTGCGAGGGGGTGTCGTCGACGATGGATACGCATGCGTGGGAAACCCGCTGGATCAGTGCTCTCATATTCTCCTGCCTTTCCGTATTCGGGCAGATTATCCCACGCCCTGGACGGGTGCGCCTTTGCATCCTGCAGGCTTTCGGCAGGCTCTCTGCAAGCATTTCCCCGTCCCTTTCGGAATTTCTGGATAATGGTACACTTGTTCGCGTTAGAAGCGCTACGGAAGCGAGTAGGCATGATCGATGAACTCCATGTAAAGAACCTTGCCCTCATCAAGGAAGCGGTATTGTCCCCTTCGCCGGGTATGACGGTCATAACGGGCGAGACCGGTGCGGGCAAAACCGCGTTGCTGGGAGCGCTCAAGCTCCTTGCGGGCGAGCGTGCGGATGCCTCGCTGGTGCGCGAGGGCGAAGATTCCCTGATGGTCCAGGGGCGGTTCTTCTTGGGGGATTCCTTCGAGCTCGAAGGTGCCGACCTCCAGTCGGAAGGCGTTGTCGTGTCCCGCAGCATATCCGCCGACGGGAAGAGCAGGGTGCACATGAACGGCTCCATCTCCCAGGTCGGCAAGCTCGCCAAAACGGTGGGGGCGAGCATCGATCTGTGCGGGCAGCACGAGCATCAGCGCTTGTTGAAGCCTGCTAATCATCGGGGGATGCTCGACGCGTGGATCGGCTCCGAGCTCGATGATGCGCTCGAATCGTACCGGGCGGCGCTCGTCGACGCGAAGGCGGCTGCCTGCGCGGTCGAGGAAATCAAGCAGGCGCAGAGCCTGTCGGAAGAGCAGGTGGGCCAGGCCAGGTACGTGCTATCCCGTATCGACGAGGTTGCTCCCCTTCCCGGCGAATATGAGGACCTTTGCCGCGATATCCCGCGTTTCGAGAATGCCGAGGCTCTGATGGGAGGCATCGATGGGGCGAGGAATGCGATTTCGGGAGACGGGGGCGCGCTCGAATCGCTTGCGGATGCGATGGCGTTCATAGACCGCGCCGTCGGAATCGATCCAGAATTGGAAAGCCTCGCGCAGAGCCTTCGGGAAGCTTCCTATATCCTGGAAGATGCCGCGATGGACGTGCGCAAATACGGGGACGGTTTGGATTTCGACCCATCCGGGCTCGCCCAGATGCAGGAACGCTTATCCCAGTTCCAGGGTCTGATCAGGACCTGGGGCCCTACTATGGAGCAGGTGTTCGAGGCGCGTGACGATGCCGCCCGTACCCTTGCTGCAGTGGATGGCTTCGATTCCCAGATGGCGAATGCCCGGAAAGAACTCGCTCGGGCCGAGGATGCGTTGGCAGGCGAGGCGAAACGGCTGCATGCGCTCCGGGCGGATCGTGCCCCGAGGTTCTGCAAGTTGGTCTGCGCCCAGATGTCGCGCCTGATGCTGGATTCCGCTTCCCTGGAATGCTCCGTGGAGATGCTCGATCGTGACTCTTGGACCGCGGACGGCCCCAGCAAGGTTGAATTCATGTTCAAGCCCGGCGAGGGCATGTCGGCGCGCCCTCTCGCGAAGATCGCCTCGGGCGGCGAGGTCAGCCGCGTGATGCTTGCGATCAAGGTTGTACTGGGGCAGGACGACCCTGCAGAGACGCTGGTGTTCGACGAGGTGGATTCGGGAGTCGGCGGTGCCGTCGCCCTTTCCCTGGCCAATGTGCTTTCGGACCTTGCGCGGACCCATCAGGTGATCCTGGTCACCCACCTGGCCCAGCTTGCGGTGATGGGGCAGGTCCATTACGTCGCCTCGAAACAAGGCGAAGGGCAGCCCGAAACGGTGTTCTCGCTGGTCGAAGGGGAGCAGCGGGTGAAGGAGCTTGCCCGCATGCTTTCCGGTGGCGTATCCCTTGCTGCGATGGAACACGCGCGGCAGCTTTTGGATGGGGTTTCCGATTAGCCTTGCGCGAGGTTGCCGTCGTATCGCGAGAGGGCAAAGCCTACGAGCTCGTCTTCCTCGTTCGGTACCTTCCCGTCGATAACGGCGTCGAGGCATTCCTCCAACAGGCGCCCTATCCAGGGTCCGGCAGGGACGCCCGCATCGATCAGCCTCGAACCCGAAATGTCCAGCTGCGCGAGGGAATAGGCCTCTCCGTTTTCCAAGATCTCCTCAAGCAGGCCTTCGAGCAGTCCGGCGGTTCTGACCCTGGGCCCGCTATAGAGCGGGGTTCTGGCGGTGGCATCCGCAAGTTTGAGGGAAATGAGGTCCGCAAGCAGGCCGGGTCTATCGCCTAATTCATGGATAGCATGTTTGACCTGGTCTTTTTTCGGGATGATAGGGCTGTCGTGCAACTTGATCAGGGTCAGCATGTCCCGGGTCCGCTCCTTTGGAAGACGCAGGCGGTGCGCGATTCCGCGTGCTATGCGTGCCGATGCGGCCGGGTGGCCCTTGAAGTGCCCTTGACCTGCTTCATCGATGGTGAAGGTATCCGGCTTCCCTACGTCATGCAGCAGCGCTGCCCAGCGCAGGGTCGGTTTCCGGTCCACCAGGTCGACGACCCGCGCGGTATGCTCGAGTGCGTCGTAACAATGGAAAGGTGTCATCTGGTCGAAGCCCTGCAGGGGTGCGAGCTCCGGGATCACCTGTCCGATAACCGCCATGTTCTCCATCAGGCAATCGCCGGCGTGCTCGGAGCAGAGCAACTTCTGGAGTTCTGCCGCCTTGCGTTCTTCCGCGACCTGGGCAAGACCTCCTGCAAGTTCCCCCATGGCGATCCGGGTTCCTTCTTCGATGGCGAATCCCAGCTGCGCCGAAAAGCGCACTGCGCGCAGTATGCGCAGGGCATCTTCGGAAAGGCGCCTTCGGGGGTCTCCGACGCAGCGGATGAGCCTGTTTTCGATGTCGCATTGCCCGTCGAACGGGTCGAGAAGGCCCCTTGCCGGATGGTAGGCGATGGCATTCATGGTGAAGTCGCGCCTGGCCAGGTCTTCTTCGATGCTGTTCACGAAGCATACCGAATCGGGGTGCCGCCCGTCCGAGTATTGTCCGTCGGCGCGATAGGTGGTCACCTCGATGGGGGAGCCTTCGATCACCGCGGTGATGGTCCCATGCTTCACTCCCGTTTCGAAGACCGCGGCACCTGCGTTGCGAAATGCGGATGCAGCCTGTTCCCAGGGGGCACTCGAAGCGATATCCAAGTCCCCTGGATCGTTGCCCATAAGGGAGTCCCTTACGAATCCGCCCACGATCCAGGCTTCGAATCCGGCGGACTCGATGGTCTCCAGGGCTTTTTCTGCGTATCGGGGCAGCCGTATGCTCGTTGTGTTGCCAGCCAAGTCGCTCCTTTTCGCGTATGATGGGGGCGTCTGTTTTCATTCTATTCCGAGATGGGGGAAAGACATGGATAGTGCGAAGAAAATCGGTGCGGGAATCGCCGCTTCCGTTGGTGCAGTGATCGGGGGAGGCGCCGTGTTCTCGGCGGGAAGGCTGCTCGATGCCGCTTTCGATCGCAACTCCACCTCCTTTTCCCGAAGGGCCCGTACCGCGCAGCCTTGCGGGCTTCCTCCATTCCCGATCGAAGACCCCGAAGTGCTCTCGCGCATGGAAGGCAATGCCCTGGCTATCGAGGAGCGGGTGCAGGCCTGGTATCGCGAGTGCGATAGCGAACGTGTCTCCACGGTCGTCGGAAAAGGCGGCATCAATCTGAGCGGAAGGATCTTCTTCGCGGCGCGGCCCTCGCGCATGTGGGTGATTCTGGCCCATTCCTACCGTTCCACCAGCAGGGAGATGGAGAAGTTCGCACTCATGTATTCCGAGCATGGGATCAACGTGCTCAACGTCGACCTGCGCGCCCATGGCGAATCCGGTGGAACCATGATCGGCATGGGTTGGCAGGATGGTCAGGACATCCTCGAGTGGGTCGGGTACCTGACCTCGCGTTTCGGTGCGGATATCAGCATCGTGCTCCATGGGCAGTCCATGGGTGCGGCTGCCGTCCTGAATGCATCGGCTTGGGCCCAGTTCCCCCAGGTCGTGGGAGTCGTTGCGGATTCTCCGTACGCAAGCCTGCGCGATATCGCCATCAGGATGATCCGCAGGATGTTCATTCCTCCTGCGGAACCCCTGTATGCGGCGCTGCGTCTTGCCGCCCGCGTCCGTTTGGGCTGGGATCCCAATGCATGCAATCCCGTCGATACCATCGTTTCGAGCCATATCCCCACCCTGATCATCCATGGGTCGAATGACGATATCGTGCCCTCTGTCGAGGCTGCGAACCTGTACTATGCCTGCGGGGCGCAATCCAAGCGCCTGCATATCGTTGCGGACGCAGGGCATATGGGCGCCTTATTGGCGGATCCCGATGCATACGGCGATGTGGTATTCGACTTCTTCGGGAAGGCGGGCATCATCTAGGAGCGTGGGTCTTTCCCCGTATCCGTTGAAAGGACCTTATGACAGAGAGGAAATCATTCGCCCTTCTGATCGACTCGGATAACGTGTCGGCACGGTATATCCAGGCGATCATGAACGAGCTGGCAAGCCGTCACGGCCAGGTGACCTATCGCCGTATTTATGGCGACTGGACCAGTTCCCAGATGGGGAAGTGGAAGGATGTGCTTGCGGAGTACTCGCTTACCCCGATGCAGCAATTCCCCAACACGAAGGGGAAGAACGCTACGGACAGCTTCCTGATCATCGATGCGATGGACATCCTGTATGAAGGAAAAGTACAGGGCTTCTGCATCGTTTCGAGCGATGGCGACTTCACCAGGCTCGCATCGCGCCTGCGCGATGCCGGCATGGTGGTCGTGGGCATGGGGGAGCAGAAGACCCCGCGTTCGTTCAGGAATGCCTGCACCGTCTTCACCTCGCTCGAGCTCATCGCCGACGAAGGGGAACGGGAAAAGCAGCCCGGCCCCCAGCCGGATGCGTCGCTTACGAAGAAGGAAGTGGGTTCTGCGATCGTCGACATCATCAGCGAGAGCAGTTCTGCGAAGGTGAAGCTGTCCGATATCGGCAGCAGGATGGTCTCGATTTACCCGGACTTCGACGTCAGGTCTTTCGGATACAACCAGCTTTCGAAGTTCTTGGAGAGCTTCGAGAATATCTCCCTGAAACGGCAGAGCGACATCATCTGGGTGAGCTTGAGGGAATCTCGCGAATCGCGCCACGAAATCGAGGCCTTCGTCCGCGAAGAGCTTGCCAAGCGGGGAGACGACGGCATCGCCCTGAGCGTGATCGGCGATATGATCCGCACGCGTTTCCCCAGCTTCAGCGTGAAGGACTACGGGTATTCGAAATTGTCGAAGTTCATGCGCAGCGTGCATTACGTGGTCGTTTTGGACGAAGACAATGGCACCTTCGTGTATCCGGAATGCGAGTAGCGTCCAGCAGGGCGGTTCGGTTCTCTGGGAAGGGGGCTGAAGGGCGTTGGGAAGGAATTAGAAAAAAGTTCAAAAAAATGCTTGACGCTGAACGCTGGCAGTCGTATTATTCATAAACGCGTTCGGGGTTCGGTTCGAAACGAACAGGAAACCAGAGAGCGCAGCTGAATGCGATGGGGTATCGTATAATGGTAGTACAGCGGGTTCTGGTTCCGTATGTGTGGGTTCGACTCCTGCTACCCCAGCCATTCAAGTCTATATGGCCCGTTCGTCTAGCGGTTTAGGACATCGCCCTCTCAAGGCGAAGATCGAGAGTTCGAATCTCTTACGGGCTACCAAATGCTCACAGGCCGGCAATGCCGGCCTGTTTTTTGTTTTGAATCTCTTCCTGCAATCCGCAATATCATGCCGATGCCATTCGGAAGTTTTCTCCGTTGCCATCTAAGGGGATGACAGTGTCGGGGTTCGGGTGAAGAGGGCTGCCTTGCGTTGGGTTTCTGTAAGGTTCCTGCAAGCTTGCCATCGCCGAAGATGTTTTTCGTCCACCTGAGCGTCTATTGCGAAACAGACTGTCGTTCAAGATTATCATTGGGTCACCGACTCCCCATATGCGTCCGAGAGGAGCATGATGATCCAGTTCTTGAAAGAATCCTATTGCAATGGATTGCCGCCTGTCGATGTGTCTTCGAGCGGAATGTTCGAACGGAACGCCCTTGTTTCCAGGATGATGCTCGCAAAGGGGAAGATAAAGGTGCTCTGCGCCCCTACGATGCTGGGGAAGACGTCCCTTACCTACCAGTATGCGAAGGCTGCGAGATCGTTCTGCGATGTGTTGTGGGTCGATGCGTCCCATCCGCGATTCCTTCGAGGGCTCTACGAGGGTAGGCTTGCAGATGCAATCGAGGGTATGATGCCCGCGGAGGGGATGGTGGTATTCGAAGACGTTCCCCGGCTTGCGTATGTGGAGCGCGGCATCTTCGAGGAGGTATGTTTAAACCTCGCCTCGTCGGGAATCGATGTGGCAGTGACTTGCGTTCCGGGGCGCGAGCTTTTCGAATCCGGAGGGGAGGACTGCGAATTCCTCTATGCCGAAGACCTCCTCTATTCCGATGAGGAGCTTGCCAGGCTCCGGCATCAGGGGTATCTGCCTATCGGTTTCCAGGGCCCCCTTTCCAGGACGGAGCGCATCCCCGGTTTGCTCAACCATCCTTCGGGAAGCGTGGAGGCGTTCTTGCTCGCCCAGCAATCCGAGGCGGAAAACGCCTTCCAGAGGCTTCTGACCTATGCCCTGCTCATGCTTTCCGGCGGAACGATGGAAGAGCTTTCCTATGCCATGGGGGCAACCGTCTCCGCATCCGATCTGCTTGCTTCGAGCCATCGCCCATACGTGTGCGAGCTGGACTTCGGTGCGGGCTTCGTGGCGGAGGGTTTCCCGTTAGGGGATGTTCTGAGGGTGTTCAGGAGCCAGGCGCCCCGGTTTTTCGGAAACGCGCTTTCAGGAGGGCATGATGCATTTGCATGCAGGATCGCAAACCTCCTTTTGCGCCGAAGGGCGGTGGATCGTGCGACGCGTGTGATGGTGGAGGCTTGCGGTCCCGAGATGCGCCTTTCTTGGGCTGCCCGCAACCTGGAAAGAATGGTCCAATCGAGCGCCCCGCTCAACGCCCTGCTGTTATGCAGGAGCCTTGATTCCCAGGATGTCCAGGCGAATAAGGAGATGCTTCTTTGGGAGGGGGTTGCCTATCTCCTGCTCAACGAGACGGGTTCCGCCTGTTGCCGTTTCGATGGGGTGGTTCGCGATCGGGAGTCGGATCTGGGCTTGCGCCTGATGGCGGCGTCCTTTGCCGCGCTTGCAACCGAAGGCCATCCTGCATTATCGGGATCGGGGGCGTCTCTTGGCGATGCATGTCTCGAGATGCGCAAGAAGGGCGCTTCGGACACGTTGCTGTGCGTCTGGAATTCCATTCTGGATGGGGACGCCGGCTTGGAAGAGCTTCTCGGCCAGGTGGAAAAGGGCGATTGCTCGGGTTCTTTCCTGCTTGCCCTTGCCTGCTGCCTGCGATGCATCTCCGTTCAGCAGCAGGAGGCACCGCTGCCTTCGTGCGAGTCGAAGGCGCTGGCTTCCCTGCTGGAATATGTCGGGAAGATCATGGAACAGCGTCAGTCCGTCGAGGAATACGAGGCGACCGTGTTCCTGTTGCGCAAGGAGCTTGATTCCGTAGGATCCGGTCCGTATCTGAGCCGTTCCGCCGTGTCGTCGTTCGATCAGATCGTTGCTCGGATCAGGGTGCAGCGTTCGGCGTTCGGAAGGCTCTCGTCGAGTCCTACTTGGGATGGCGTTCCGGCTTCCTCCAGGTTCATGCAGGAATCGGGGAGGCTGCGGTCTTCCTCGGCATCGGTGATGAGCATCCCGCTTCTGGAGGTGCGCATGTTCGGCAGCTTCGAGGTGCTCATCGGCGGTCAGCCGGTAGGCAGGGACAGGCTTTCCCGATTGAAGGCGAAAAGCCTTCTCGTGCTCCTTGCCTTGGAGCCGGGAAAGGATTTTTCCTGCGACCGTCTTGCATCCCTGCTTTGGCCGGAAAGCACGGAAGAGAAGGCGAGGAAGAACTTCTACAGCATCTTCTCAATCCTGAAGCGCGCGTTGAGCCTCGAGGATGGGGGATGTCCATATCTGAGCAGAACCCAGGGCATCTGCCGTTTGAACGCGCCGTATATCAGAACGGATGCCTTGGAGGTCGCGGAGATCTGCCAGCGCATGCGCCATGCCGATATCTCCGGGGGCGATGCTGTCGTGCTGCTCGAACGGATGCGGGCGGCATACCGCGGCGAGCTCCTTCCGGGAGATCGCGTGGTGAGCGCTGTGGAGTCCGCGAGACGGGTGTGGCGCAACCGGGTGGTCGATGCCCTGATCCTGGCAGCGAGGCGCTTGCGTGATGCATCGGAGCTCTCCCTGGCACTGGAGTTCGCCGGCTTCGCCTTCGACTGCGATTCGCAGCGAGAAGATGCCTGCGAGCTGGTGATGACCCTCCAGTATTCTATGAAGCAGCGGGCGGGTGCGATAGAGACCTTCCTGGAATACCAGCAGACGAATCGGGAATTGGGCTTGGATCCCTCGTACCGGATGCGGGAGCTTTATGACAGGATCATCAACGACGATGCCACATTGGGGGATTGGGAATAGTCCGAGCGCGCTTTTCCAAGCCCGGCTCCGCATGCGCGGGGCCGGGCGGCATCCGCTTTTCTCTGCGTTTTCCGAAGCGGAGGACGCGATGCTTGCGTTTCGTTTCGCTGTGTTTTTCCTTTGCAGCCAAATGCGCTGTGCTAGAGTTTGAGTTTGCGGGTCGGCGATGGTGCTGACCGCATGAAGAAGAAGCTACAGAGAAGGCAAGGTTATGGCAGGCTTCCTTTCCAAGATCCTTTCCATCGGCGAGAACCGCCAGCTGAAGCGGTTCCAGGGCCTCGTTGACAGGATCAATTCCCTTGAACCCCAGATGGAAGCTCGCACCGATGCTCAGCTCGCCGAGCTCACGGGCGTCTATCGCGAGCGCGTTGCAAATGGCGAATCGCTCGACCATATCCTCCCCGAGGCCTTTGCGACCATGCGAGAGGCAAGCAAGAGGGTTTTGGGGATGAGGCACTTCGATGTGCAGCTGATCGGCGGCATGACGCTCAATGCGGGCCAGATCGCCGAAATGAAGACTGGCGAAGGCAAAACCCTCGTTTCCACCTTGGCAGGCTACCTCAATGCCCTTTCAGGCGAGAACGTCCATATCGTGACCGTAAACGACTACCTTGCAAAACGCGACTGCGAGTGGATGGGCAGGGCCTACGGTTTCTTGGGCATGTCGACGGGTCTTATCCAATCGGGAATGTCGCCGATGAAGAAGATTCCCGCATACAAAGCGGATATCACCTATGGAACCAATTCCGAATTCGGTTTCGACTACCTGCGCGACAACATGGTCACCTCGGCAGCGAACAGGGTGCAGCGCGGCCATCACTTCGCCATCGTCGATGAGGTGGACTCCATTCTCATCGACGAGGCCCGAACCCCGCTCATCATCTCCGGTGCCGGGGTGGAGGCGGCCGATACCTTCCGCCATTTCGCACGCGCCATGAAGGGGCTGCAAGAGGGCGTTGATTTCGAGATGGACGAGGCGAAGAAGACCATCTATCCCACGGAAAGCGGTCTGGTGCGCATCGAGAATTCCCTGGGAATCGACGATCTGTATGCCGATCCCACCGGCATGCTCGCAAACCATCTGCAGCAGGCGCTGAAGGCCGAATTCCTGTTCCATAAGGATATCGACTACATCGTTGCCGACGGCGAAGTGAAGATCGTCGACGAATTCACCGGTCGCATCATGGAAGGCAGGCGCTGGTCCGAAGGCCTGCATCAGGCAATCGAGGCGAAGGAGGGCGTGTTCATCAGGCAAGAGAACCAGACCCTCGCCACCATCACGCTCCAGAACTATTTCCGCCTGTACGACAAGCTGTCCGGCATGACGGGCACCGCCATGACCGAGGATTCCGAGTTCAGGCAGATTTACAACCTTCCCGTTATGGCGATTCCGCCGAACAAGCCGGTGATCCGCAAGGACGAGAACGATCTGATCTACCGTACGATCGAGGCCAAGTACAATGCCGTGGCCGACGACATCGCCCGCCGCAACAAGGAAGGGCAGCCCGTGCTGGTGGGCACCGTCTCCATCGAGAATTCCGAGCGGCTGAGCAGGCTGCTTTCGAAGAGGGGTATCCGCCACGAGGTCCTGAACGCGAAGAATCACGAGCGCGAGGCGCATATCGTCGCGCAGGCGGGCCGTGTGGGTGCAGTAACCATCGCAACCAATATGGCGGGCCGTGGCACCGACATCCTGCTGGGCGGCAATCCCGAGGTTCTGGCGGACGATCTGCTGATCGCGCAGGGTTTCGAAGACCTCCAAGAGGTTCCCGAGGAAGCGCGCAAGAATGCTCTCGCCCAGGCGAAAGAGGTTACGGAAAAGGAAAACGCCCAGGTCATCGCTGCGGGTGGTCTGTGCGTGATCGGCACGGAACGTCATGAATCCCGCCGTATCGACAATCAGCTCCGCGGTCGTTCCGGCCGTCAGGGCGATCCCGGCACCACCCAGTTCTATCTCAGCCTGGAAGACGATCTGATGCGCCTATTCGGCGGCGCCCGTATGGAAAAGGTCGGCGCGATGATGCAGAAGACCGCGGTCGACGACGATATGCCCATTCAGGCATCCATGGTCTCAAAGGCGATCGAGAATGCCCAGCGTCAGGTGGAGACCATTCACTTCGCAGCCCGAAAGAACGTCCTGGAATACGACGACGTCATGAATCTTCAGCGCAAGGCGATCTACGAGGAGCGCAACGCGATCCTGGAAGGCAAGGACCTTACCTCCAGGATCCCCGAGATCATCGAAGATTGCGTCGAGGGAGTCGTTGCGGAGAACTGCAGCGCCAAACACCCCAGCGATGATTGGGATTGCAAGGCCGTCGACAGGTGGATGGCGGACATGGAGGGCTTTGCGGGCTTTACCGTGGAATCCGTCGACCATGACGACGATCCCATGGAAGTTGCGAGGGCAGCTGAAGAAGAGCTTATGGGCGCCTACAACGAGAAGAGGGAGATCCTAGGCGACGAGGCGATGTCCAAGCTCCAGGCCCAGATCATGCTCAGGATCATCGATACCCGTTGGATGAGCCATCTCCAGGAAATGGATTATCTGAAGGCCGGCATCGGTTTGCGTGCGATCGGCCAGCGAGATCCCCTGGTCGAATACAAGAACGAGGCGCATAGGGCCTTCGGGGAATTGACCGACGGCATGTACGAGAGCTTCCTGCGTACCATCCTTCGTTTGCAAATCGCCCGCAGGGAAGAGGCTGAAATCGGCGAGGCTCGCAATCCCCTGGAGGGAAAGCTGTCATACTCCAATCCGGAAGGAACCCTTTCTGCAGAATCCAAAACTGCGTCGGCGGGCAGGGAGGCGGCGCAGCCGGGACAGCCCCCGAAGCCCGTGGAGTCCCAGCGTCCGAAGACTTTCGTCAAGGACAAGGACGATCCTTATGCCAATGTGGGCCGCAACGATCCGTGTCCTTGCGGTTCCGGGAAGAAATTCAAGAAGTGCCACGGCGCGAACAGGGGCTGACACTCGCTTTCGCCGCAATACGGCGCAGGTGATCTAGTCGATAGGTTCGCAAAGGTGGGAAGATGTCCGAAACAAGGGAAGATGGGGTATTGGCGGAAAGGCTCGAGCAGGCTCGCGCCTATCTGCATATCGACGACAAGCGTAAAGAGTTGGAGAAGCTCGATGAGGAAAGCGCCGAGGCGGGTTTCTGGGATGATCCTGCCCATGCGCAGGAGGTTTCGAAGCGTGCCAGCTCGGTAAGGGAGACCTTGCAGGATTTCGAACGGGCCTGCTCGCTGCTCGAAGATGCGCGGGCTGCGTTCGACCTGGCGCAGGAAGATCCCGAGTTCGAGGAGGAGGCGCGTGCGACTCTCGATGAGCTTTCCGCAATGATCGACCGTTTCGAAATAGAATCCTGGTTCTCGGGGAAGTACGACGAAGGCCCCGCCATCGTGGCCATTAATCCCGGAAGCGGCGGTTTGGAGGCCCAGGATTGGGTCGAGATGCTCTATCGCATGTATGTGGGCTATGCCGAATCGAAGGGCTGGAAGGTCAAGGTACTCGATTACGTTTCCGATGTTATCGGCCTCGAGCGGGTCAGCTTCGAGGTGGAGGGCCGTTTCGCCTATGGCATGCTGCGTTCAGAACATGGCGTGCATCGCCTTGTCAGGATCTCTCCTACCGACTTGAAGAAGCGCAGGCATACTACGTTCGCCAGTGTCGAGGTCATGCCCGTCCTGTCGGAGGATATCGAGGTTAACCTGAATCCTGCGGATGTCCGCGTCGATGTATACCGTTCGAGCGGGCCTGGAGGCCAGTGCGTCAACACCACCGACTCGGCAGTCCGGTTGACCCATATCCCCACCGGCATCGTGGTAACGTGCCAGAATGAGAAATCCCAGCTCCTGAATAAGGATTCCGCCTTCAGGGTGTTGCGCGCGAGGTTGTACGAGCTCGAGCAGGCGAAAAGGAAGGAACAGCTTGACGAGCTGCGCGGAGAGAAGATCGACAGTTCTTTCGGAAGCCAGATCAGGAATTATGTGCTTTATCCTTATCAGTTGGTGAAAGATGTGCGTAGCGGCGTGGAGACGGGAAACGTCGAAGCGGTTCTGAGCGGAGAGATAGAGGAATTCGTCATCGGGTACCATAGATGGCGCGTCTCCCAATAGGTGTATTGGCCGAAGCTTGAAAGGAACGGCATGGAAATACAGAAACTAGAAGAAATCGCCAAGGAAATGAGGGTCGACATCGTGAAGATGATCGCCGAGGCGGGCAGCGGCCATCCTGGCGGTTCCCTTTCCTGCACGGACATCCTGTGCGCCCTGTACTCCGGCGGCGTGATGAGGCATGACCCCGATAATCCGGACGACCCCGACCGTGACCGCTTCATTCTGGCAAAGGGCCATGCGGCTCCTGCACAGTACGCGGCGCTGGCGCATGCCGGCTATTTCCCCCGCGAGGAACTGGCGACCCTGCGCAAGCTGGGAACCCGCCTCCAGGGCCATCCCGATTGCAAGCTGCTTCCCGGTGTCGAAGTGTCCACGGGATCCTTGGGCCAGGGACTGTCCATCGCAGCCGGCCTTGCCGCTGGATTGCGCCTCGCCGAAAACGATGCGCGTGTCTTCTGCGTGCTCGGTGACGGCGAATGCGAGGAAGGCCAGGTTTGGGAGGCCTCCATGTTCGCCGTCCATCAGAAGCTCGGAAACCTGGTTGCCATCGTGGATTGCAACGACCTCCAGATCGACGGCGACATCCATGATGTCGTGCAGACCGGGGACCTGGCACCCAAGTTCGAGGCATTCGGCTGGGATGTTGTCGAGGTGGACGGCCACGACATGAAGGCCCTTCTGGATGTGCTGAGCGCTTGCAAGGCCGCAGGCGGCGAAAAGCCCCACATGGTCATGGCCCGTACGGTCAAGGGCAAGGGCGTATCGTTCATGGAAAACCAGGCAGGTTGGCACGGCAAGGCGCCCAATGCCGAACAGACCGAAGCCGCCATCGCCGAGCTCACCCGATAAGGAGGTCTACCAATGGTTAAGTTTGCAACCCCCGAACAGGCTTCCCAGAAGAAGGCGACCCGCGCCGCTTTCGGTGCGACGCTGATCGAGCTTGCCGAAGAGGGTCTTCCCGTGGTCGCGGTCGATGCCGACCTGAGTGGATCGACCACGCTCGCCAAGTTCGCATCATCTTCCGAAGAGAATGCGAAACGCTTCTTCAACTGCGGTATCGCCGAGCAGAACATGGTGGATGTGGCGGCTGGCCTGGCGCTTGCCGGCAACGTGGCCTTCTCCGCCTCCTTCGCCGTCTTCGGCACCGGCCGTGCGTATGACCAGATCCGCAATACCGTGTGCTATTCCGGCCTCGATGTGAAGATCTGCCCCACCCATGCGGGTGTTTCCGTCGGCCCCGACGGCGGTAGCCATCAGATGCTCGAGGACGTGTCCCTTATGAGGGGCCTGCCCGGCATGACCGTGCTGGTTCCTGCTGACTATGCTGCGGCACGTGCTGCTATCAAGCTCGCGGCAAAGACCCCTGGCCCCGTCTATGTGCGCTTGGGCCGTGCATCCGTGCCTTGCGTGTACGATTCCGAAGTGGAGCTTGAAGTGGGACGCGCCTACGTGCTGCGCGAGGGCAGCGATGTCACCATCGTCGCCAACGGTATCGAAATCGATGAGGCGATGAAGGCCGCCGGGCTCCTCCATGAGAAGGGGATCGAGGCCGAGGTTATCGACGCTTTCTGCGTGAAGCCGCTCGATAGCGACACCATCCTCGCTTCCGCCCGCAAGACCGGTCGCGTCGTGGTCGCCGAAGAGCATTCCGTGTACGGCGGGCTGTGCTCTGCCGTGTCCGAGCTGCTTGTCCAGAACGAGCCCACTCCCTGCGAATTCGTTGCAATGAGGGATCGTTTCGGCAAATCCGGCGACATGGCCGAGCTTATGCGTTACTTCGAACTGGACGCTCAGGCCATTGCAGAAGCTGTGGAGAAGGTAATCGCCCGTTAGGCTGTCTGCTACTATTAATCGGTCCCAGTAAATACGAATCGAACGGAGCACTCTGTGACGAACGCTAAAACCCAAGGGATTCCCGCAATCAGCGGCGAACAACCTTCGGTGGAAGGCGTGAGCAGCCATGCCGTGGGCATGACTCAGCAGCTTTCTACCGTGCTGCCCGATCTTGATGTGGCCGCCGTGAACAAAGTTGCGGAAAAGCCGGTCATCATCTTCGACCACGTGTCGAAGGTGTATCCCGCCCAGCCCAAGAAGCCTGCCCTCGATGACATCAACCTGAAGATCTGCAAGGGCGAATTCGTCTTTCTGGTCGGTCATTCCGGTTCTGGCAAATCCACTTTCATCCGCAGCATCATCCGCGAGCTGAAGCCCTCTTCGGGCAAGATCATCATCATGGGCGAGGATCTTGCATCGATGAGGAATTCCCGCGTACCTTTCCTGCGTCGCAACATCGGTTGCGTTTTCCAGGACTTCAAGCTCCTGCCGAATAAGACCGTATTCGAGAATGTGGCCTTCGCGCTCGAGGTAATCGGGAAGTCCCGCCATGTTATCAAGACGCAGGTTCCCGAGGTCCTTCGCCTGGTCGGCCTGCAGGATAAGCTCGACAAGTACCCCGATCAGCTTTCCGGTGGCGAACAGCAGCGCGTCTCCATTGCACGAGCGATCGTGAATCGCCCCCCGCTTCTGGTGTGCGACGAGCCTACCGGCAACCTCGACCCCCAAACCTCCGCGGGCATCATGGACTTGCTTGTGCGAATCAACCGTTCCGGCACCACGGTTCTGGTTGCAACCCATGACCGCGAAGTGGTGAACAAGATGCGCCGTCGAGTTATCGTGCTCGAAAAGGGCGTCGTGATCCGAGATCAGGATGGAGGTGTATACGGCGTTGAGTAGCATCGTGTATTTCATCCGCGAGGCCTTCAAGGGCTTCTTCCGCAACCGCGCTACTGCGCTCGGTTCCGTAATCACTATCTTCTTGTCGCTTTTGATCCTGGGTGTCTTCTCTGTGGGCGCCGTGGTGGTCGGCAATGTCGTCGACTCGGTCGAAAGCAAGGTTTCCATCACTGCCTACGTTGCAGATGATGCCAAGGAAAAGCAGATCGATAAGGTCGAAAGCTATATCGAGGGCCTCGATGGCGTAGCGAGCGTCTCGTTCACCACCAAGGACCAGGCGCTGGAGAACTTCAAGAAGTCCATGACCAGCAATCCCGATATCGTCGAGCAGTTGGACGGCCAGAATCCGCTTCCTGCAAGCATCGACGTCGAGCTTTCCGAAGCCCAGGAGGTAACCGCGATTGCCGAGAAGATCGCAGCGAACGAGGACTTCCAGAAGATCTGCGATAATCCCGACGATCCGGCAGAATCGCTGAAGTACGGCCAGAAGACCGTCGATAAGCTCTTCGCGCTCACCAATTATGTGCGCTACATCGGCATTGCGCTCATCGGCCTGTTGATGTTCATCGCTTTGATCTTCATCCTGAACAACATTCGCCTGTCCATCTTGGCGCGTCGCAAGGAAATCGCCATTATGCGACTGGTGGGCGCATCCAACGGCTTTATCCGTGGACCCTTCTCCGTGGAGGGTATGCTCCATGCATTCGTGGGTGCGGCACTCGCTATTGGATCGCTGCAGGCTATGAGGATGCTCGCACTGCCCAAGCTGCAGTCTGCGCTTCCCTGGCTGCCCATCAATGTCGATGGGTCGACCTACCTGTTCATCTACCTGCTCCTGCTGGTTGCCGGTTTGCTCCTGGGCCTTCTCGGTTCCGCGTGGGCGATGGGCCGTTACCTGAAGATCTAACCGATGGTAGAATAGGGGCCATGAAGAAGCATCCTAGCGTTTACGCGCTGAAAAGAAAAAAGATAGAAAGCAGGCTGATCAGGATGATGATCGGCCTGCTTTTCATGTTCGCCGCCTTTATCGCGGGATTCCTCGTCCGCGGCGACGATGCATTCCTGAACTATATGGGCTTCGAAACCGGATCGAAGGGGGTGGACGCGAATCCCGGTATGACCGTTTCGGGAAGCACGTACGATTCGCTCTCCGCGCGCATTGCGGAAGCCCAGGGCATCCTGGAACAGCACAGCGTCGACGACTACGACCTGGAATCCACTACCGAAGCGGTGATGGGCGTTATCGCCGAGAACACCAACGATCCCTTCGTCTCCTATCTGAATGACGAGCAGTACGATGCCTATATTTCTGCAGCACGGGAAACCTATAAAGGAATCGGCGTCCTGTTTTCCGAAAACCAGGGCGAGGCCTTCGCGATAGACGTGTTCGCCGGATCCCAGGCGGAAGGGGAAGGCGTGCAGCCCGGGGATTACGTTGTTGCCATCTAGGGCAACAAGGGACCTAATGGTAGGTGGTCCCAAGCCGATGTGCTGAAGGCGATCGAGACTGCAGGCGACGGCGTGCTCTACATTACCTGGCGCCGCCCCGCATCCATCGATGCGAGGGGCGGAGAGGAGTTTTCAACCGAACTGAGGGTTTCCGACTATGCCGAACCCAATGTCGAGACCGAGCTGAATGATACCGGAGTGGGCTATATCAAGCTTGCGCAGATCAGCTCCAACTCCGCCGATCTGGTTGCCGAGGCGGTCAAGGAGCTGGAAGAGCAGGGCGCAAAGGCCTTCGTTCTGGATATCAGGAACAACCCTGGCGGCTACCTGAGCCAGGCGCTCGATATCGGTACCCTCTTCGTCAAGAACGGTACCTTCGTGGAAGTGTCCACGAAGGACTCCACCTTCACAAAGGAAGTCGGAGGCAAGACTGCAACCGATGCGCCTCTGGTCGTCATCATCAATGGCAGGACGGCCGCCGCTGCCGAAGTGCTTGCCGGCGGCCTGAGGGACAACGACCGTTGCACGCTTGTGGGCGAGACCACGATGGGCAAGGGTTCCGTGCAGTCGGTATCGGGCTTTTCCTTCGGCGGGGGAATCAGGTACACTTCAGCTTATTACAAGACGCCGAAGGGCTATGCCATCAACGGAGTGGGAATCTCCCCTGATGCCGGTGTGGACGAAGGCTCCTCGCATGATGGTGACGCCCAGAAGGAATTCGCCATGGAGATGGCCGGCTCCGCAATCGGGCAGGAGTAGCATGGGCAAGCGTAAAAAGCCGACACGCAAAAGCCCGCGCAGCAATCCAGTAGGCACCATCTCCATCACGGCGGCAGGATACGGTTTCGCCGAGACTGCCGAGGGCAGCTTCTTCATTCCCGCCTCGAAGATCGCTGGGGCATTCGACGGCGACACCGTCGAACTCGCCCCCATGCGCGATGTGCCCTCCAAGCGGAAAGGCGAAAAGCAATCGGAGGTTCGGGCGGACCGTCCCTCGGCACGGGTGCTGCGCGTGCTGTATCGGGCTCACGAATCGGTTATCGGCCGCTATGAGATTGCCGAGCCTTTTGGGGTGGTGGTGCCCCAGGATCATCGCATCCCCTACGATATCTTCACCATGCTGTCGGACAACCCCGGTATTCCCGACGGATCGCTCGTTCGCGTGCGCATGGTGCAGTATCCTTCACGCAATACCGCAGCAACGGGTGCGATCGAAGAGCTGCTGGGAGAATGCGACGACTCCTGTTTGGATGTCGAACTTGCAATCGGCAGGGCCCGTCTGGAAACGCGTTTTTCAGAATCCACCTTGGAAGAGGTATCGCATGCTTGCGTCGACGTGAACGAAGCACTCTTGCAAGGCTATACCGATTTAAGGTCAAGGTTCGTCTTCACAATCGACCCCGAAGATGCCCGTGACTTCGATGACGCCATTTCCCTTCAGGAAAAACCGGACGGCTGCCTTCTTCTAGGCGTGCATATCGCCGATGTCTCCCATTACGTGGAGTGGGGATCATCGGTCGATTTGGATGCGCGTCGACGCGCAACGAGCGTCTATCTGGTAGACCGCGTCATTCCGATGCTTCCAGAAAAGCTTTCGGGGGATATCTGCTCGCTCGTTGTAGGCAAGCCGCGTCTTGCGATGACACTCGATGCGCTGATAGCCCCTAACGGACGCGTCATCAGCTCGGACCTGTATCCGAGCGTTATCGAATCGAAGGCGCGTCTGAGCTACGAGGGCGCTTTGTGCTATATGGAGGCATTCGAGCGCGGGCAGGGCTGGCAACGTGCAAAGGACAAGATTGCAAGGATTCCAGCGCCGCAGGGATATGCGCCCCTTTCGGACTATCATCACGAAACCCTATATGCCGCACTGCCCGAGCTTTCGCGTATCGCGAAGCTGCGTGCGGAGATGCGCCGCGAGCGCGGGGGTATCGACTTCGACACCAAGGAGGCAAAGGTCCGACTTGACGGGCAGGGTGTTCCCATCGGGGTTTCCATCCGTACGAAGAACGATGCGACATCGGCTATCGAGGAGGCGATGCTCCTCGCGAACGAATGCGTTGCCCGCAAACTGTGCAACGGGGGTATCCCGGGGATGTTCCGTGTGCATGCGGCGCCTTCTCCCGATTCCCTTGCAGCCATCCTTCCTATCATCAGGGAATTCGACTATCTGGATGATGTCGATTCCGGGGCGTTTATCGCGGGCGATAGGTTCGAGTTGCAGAAGGTGCTCGCCCGGTGCAGCGAGCGCTCCGAGGGCCAGCTGGTAACGCAGCTGCTCTTGAGGGCAATGCAGCGTGCGGAATATTCGGAACACTGCGACCCGCACTACGCCCTGTCCAGCGAGGCCTATTGCCATTTCACCAGCCCCATCCGAAGGTATCCGGACCTGATGGTCCACCGCATGCTCAAGACCCGCATCTTCGGTCGTAGCGGAACCTTCTCGCAACAAGCCGACGGCATCGGCTGGCTTGCCGAGCATTCCTCCCAGATGGAACGGATAGCCGAAAAAGTTGCTGCAGAAACCCAGGAGATCAAGCTTGTCGAATACATGCAACGCTTCATCGGCATGACGATGAACGGGCTTGTGTGCGGAATCGGTCCGAACGGTTTGCACGTGCAACTGGACAATACGGCAGAGGGCCTATTGCCCGTCAGGGAACTGGGGTCGGAATACTTCTCCTTCGATCCCGAGCTGCACCTGCTCGAGGGGAGCGAAAGCGGGAAGTGCTATCGCCTGGGACAGAGGATACGCGTCATCATCGCCGCAGCGCCACCGCATCAGCGGCGTTTGGAATTTCGCCTCGCCCCGAAGGGCCCGTGCCGGGCGGGGTAGCCGTATAATACGTGATTCGAAAGAAAGCGAATGCTCGGGCTGCGCATCTGGGCGGCCCTCAGGATAGGGGAATCATGGCAAAGAAGGAAGAGAAACTCATCGCCCGTAACAAACGGGCGTTGCATGAGTACGAAGTGATATCCAAGTTGGAAGCGGGCATCGTGCTGACTGGTACCGAGGTCTGCTCCCTGCGTGAGAATAACTGCCAGTTGACCGATTGCTTCGCGTTGGTTCGCAAAGGGGAGGTGTGGTTGATGGGCCTTCATATCGCCCCCTACAGCCACGGCAACATCGCCAATCCCGATCCCAACAGGAACAGGAAGCTGTTGCTGCATAAGAAGGAAATCAGGCACCTGCTCGAGCAGACGAGGGAAAAGGGCATGGCCCTGGTGCCCCTGAAGATGTATTTCGCGAAGAACAACCTGGTCAAGGTCGAGCTTGCGGTCTGCCGCGGCAAGAAGCTCTACGACAAGCGCGCGGATATGGCGAAGCGTGATGCGAAGCGCGAGATGGAGCGCGCCATCAAGGAAAGGAACCGCTACTGATGGCAGAGGGGCAGAGCGATACCCGGGAGCGCTCCGAAGCGGCTGGTGGCAGGGAATCTGCCAGGGAAGAAGCATCGCAGCTGCCCCTGGAGGCATCGGGAGGGTCTGGTACAGCCGGGGATGCGCTTTCCGATGCTTTCGATGACGGCGAATGGGAATACGTTTACGAAGACGAATTGGAAGAAGGGGATGTCTGGGAATACCTGGATGAAGATGGGCGGGATACGAATCCCCTATCCTACAGGAATATGCAGAACGCTACCGACGACCTGAATTCCATCTACCGCGAGGGCGTCGCGGTTGCCCGGGAAATGAAAGGCGCCGTGGAGGACATCAAGGGGCTATTCGACCTGAAAGGCCTATTCAAGCTCTGAAGCTGGATTTTCTGGATACATGGGTACAGACATGAAAACCCCCGCTTCCTTGGGAGCGGGGGTTTGAAGAAGCGCTTGGAATGTACCGAAGAGCTATGCGCGCTCGACCTTACCAGCCTTCATGCACTTGGTGCAGACGTTTGCACGGCGAACACGGCCGTTTTCCTTGATGGTGATCTTCTGCACGTTGGGGCGGAAGACACGGTTGGTCACACGGTGGGAATGGCTGACGTTACGGCCGGCAACCGGAGCCTTACCGCAGATTTCGCATACCTTGGACATATTAATCACTCCATTACTATTACTTATTGCTCGCCTTCAGGTGAGCATGCATGACGAATAAGCCGCATCACTATATCACATTGCAGCCGTACTCCATAGGGGGAGAACAGACGCGGGGTGAGAAGATCACGGCTTCTTCAAAGTTGCCCTAATCAGACAAAACTGCAGTTTAACAGTTGGATGGATGAAGGTCAACGAATGAAGGGGATTATTCGGAGAGGGATGTTCTTTGGAGAACCGCGAAAGCGGGTCCTCCCGAGACGGTGCCAGGAAGGCGCCACATGTGGGGATTCTAGTTCTTGTCCTTGCGGTACCCCTTGAAAAAGGGCCGTAGGTTATACTGAGGGTTCCCGCTTATCTTGAAGCGCGCTTTGGCGTGCGCATGAAAGGAAAGCCATGAGCGAAAAGATCTCGGGCGATCTCCATATCGCCAATGAAGTACTTTCTGATGTTATCGGCCATGCTGTGACCCAGTGCTATGGCGTTGTCGGCATGACTTCCCCCACTCGTGCGGGAAGCATCGCGAAGCTCCTGCCCGCAACCCGTCTTCGCAGGGGCGTGGTGGTCGACACCTCCGAGAACGGCGTGGTGGTCGACCTCTACGTCATCATCGAATACGGGACGAACATCAACGTCGTGTCCCAGAACGTGGTCGATTCGGTCACCTTCGCCATCAATGAATATATCCAGGTGCCCCTGGACAGCGTGAACGTGCATGTGGAGGGCGTGAAAGTCCGCCGTTAACGGATCGCCCTTCTTCCGGGCGAATTTTCAAGGAGAAAAAAGATAATGTCCGAAACCTATTCCACCCGTGAGATTCTCGGCGCCATCGTTGCCGCGAGCGATACGCTCACCGAACGGAAGGACGAGGTCAACCGACTCAACGTCTTCCCCGTACCCGATGGCGACACGGGAACCAATATGTCTTTGACCATCAAATCGGTGGTCGACAACCTTGCCAAGCTCGATGCTTCCGCTAGCTCTGCGGAAATCTGCAAGGCAATCACCAATGGCGCCCTCATGGGGGCGCGCGGCAATTCCGGCGTCATCACGTCCCAGATCCTGCGCGGTCTCTGCGAGGGCGCGGCGAAGGTCGATGCCTTCGATGTGGCCGCATTGGATACCGTATTCGAGGTTGCGGTGGAAACCGCCTTCCGTGCGGTCCGCAAGCCCGTCGAGGGGACCATCCTCACCGTCCTGCGCGACACCGCCCATGCGGCCCATAGGGCACGCAAGAAGAAGATGGGCATGGAAGAGGCGCTGGCTTTCGTCGTCGACGAATGCTACGCATCCGTGCAGCGCACCCCCGAATTCCTGCCCGTCCTGAAGGAAAACGGCGTCGTCGATGCCGGCGGTTACGGCCTGGCCATCCTGGTCGACGCCTTCGTCGCGTATCTGATGGGAAACGAATCCACCGTTGCGGCATCCCTCGATATCGCGGGCAATACCGCCCCCAAGGTCGAAATCGAGCAGATCAACGACTGGGAAGGTTCCGAATACCGTTACTGCAATGAGTTCCTGGTCCATTCGGAGACATTGGATCCGGCCGAGGCGCTGGACTTCTTGGCAACTATGGGCGACTGCGAGCTGTGCGTCGGTGCAAGCCCCAAGTTCAAGGTGCATGTGCATTCCAACCACCCCGACCAGGTGCTGAAGTACTTCCTCGACCGCGGTCAGATCTTCGAGGTCTTCATCCATAACATGGATCTTCAGGCTGCCGAAAGGAACGAGAAGCTCATCGAGGAAAAGCGCGAGCGCAAGCCCCTGGGCTTCGTCGCGGTCGCCGCAGGCGAGGGCAATGCCAAGATCCTGGAAAGCCTGGGCGTCGATGTGGTGGTTTCCGGCGGTCAGACCATGAACCCCTCCACCAAGGACCTGCTCGATGCGGTGAACGAGGCCAATGCGGACGCAGTTATCATCCTGCCCAATAACAAGAACATCATCATGGCGGCGCAGACCTGCGCCGAGCTTTCGGAGATTCCCTGCGGCGTCGTTCCCAGCCGGAGCGTGCCCCAGGCATTCTCCGCCATGTTCGAGGCCGATCCCGAGGCGAGCATGGAAGAAAATGTCGAGGCGATGTCAAGCGTGCTCGGCGACGTTCGCACGGGCGAGGTCACCACGGCGATCAAGGATTCCAAGGATGCGCACGGCAATCCTATCGCCGATGGCGATGTGATCGGAATCGCCGACGGTTCGATCGAAGCCGTCGGCAGCACCGTCGAGGACGTGGTTCTGGCGTTGCTGGAAAGCATGGATGCCGATGATGCCGACACCCTGACCCTGCTTGCCGGCGCCGATTACGACGATGAGCGTTTCGAGGCGCTGCAAGAGCGCATCGAAGGGGTCTTCGACGGAATCGAAATCGACGCTCATCGCGGCGAACAGCCCCTGTATCCCATTGTGCTTTCCGTCGAATAGCCTTCCAGCTGGGATATGGACGCGACGAAATCCACTGCCAACGCCAAGGCGGCTGAGGGAAGGACCCCCAGCCGCCTTGCTGCGACATTGGCCTTCGATGCCGGAGTCGAACGGGTGCGTGCCGTTTCGGGTGAGAGGCGGGCGGCTCTGGAGAAGATGGGCATCCGGACCGTCAGGGACCTCATCGGGAACTACCCTCGCCGTTATGTGGATATGAGCGAGGTCCGCACGGTTGCAAGTGCCCGGATCGGCGGGTCGTGCACCATATCCGGGCAGGTGCATGAGGTGAGGCTGAAACGTCCTAAACCGCGCCTCGATTTGGTGGAAATCACCCTTGTGGATGGGACGGGGACGCTTATCGTCACCTGCTTCAAGCAGCCGTGGTTGGCGGATAGGCTGCACAAGGGAGACGATGTGGCGGTATCGGGGAAGGTCGAGTTCAATTACGGCTTCAAGCGCATGACCAATCCCTTCCTCGAACAGCTCGATTCCCAGGCTAGGGCAAACGGTATGGTGGTTCCCGTCCATCCCGCAACAGAGCGCATCCCTACTGCGTGGATGCGCAGGATCATCGGGAATGCGCTCGAACTGTGCCGCGGGATCGAAGATCCCCTTCCCTTGGATCTGAGGTGCCGATACCGGCTTCCAAGCAGGCAGTCTGCCCTGAAGGCCATCCATTTCCCCTCCACCATGGCCGATGCCGTCCAGGCGCGCCGCAGGCTCGCATACGAGGAGCTCTTGTTCCTGCAACTGCATCTGATGGAGCCCGAATACCGTGGGGGCGCCCTGGAATCCTATCGCGTGCATTCCGTCGGCGGCCCATGCATGACCGCCTTGGAAAAAGCGCTTCCCTTCGAGCTTACCGGGGAGCAGCGTTTGGCTGTCGAGCAGATCCTCCAGGTGCTTTCCGCACCGCGTCGCGCGAACCATATGCTTTTGGGGGACGTGGGCACCGGCAAGACCATCGTTTCGGCATTCGCCCTGGCCGCCGCGGCCGATAGCGGTTCGCAGGCTATGATGATGGCGCCTACCGAAGTGCTCGCAGAGCAGCACATGAAAAGCATGGGACCGCTTCTGGAGGGTGCCGGCATCAGGTGCGCCCTGCTTACGGGCTCGACTTCCGCGTCTGCGCGGGAAGCGGTCCTGGCATCTTTTTCCGATGGCGAAATCCAGGTGCTCTTCGGCACCCAGGCCCTGTTGGAGCCCGACGTGGTGCCTGCCGATTGCAGTCTGGTGGTTGTCGACGAGCAGCAGCGTTTCGGTGTACGCCAGCGGCAGACCCTGGTTGGGAAGGGCACCGATGCCGATATGCTCTCGTTGACCGCCACGCCCATCCCGCGATCGCTTGCGCTTGCCCTGTACGGCAACATGACCTTGTCCTACATCAAACAGCGTCCCATGAATCGGGCAGGAGTGACCACCCGGGTCCTGTCCCTTTCCGACCGCCTGGATGCCTACGATGCGGCGCTTGGGCAGTTGCGGCTCGGGCACCAGGTCTACGTGGTCTGCCCCTTGGTGGGCCAGTCGCGTGGGGAGGATCTGAAGAAGAAGGGCGATAGCAGGCAGCGCTTGGACGATTACGCCTATTCGAGCATCGCCATCGAATCGGAAGCGGACTTGGATAGCGGCGGGGCGCGTGAGGCGCTGAAGCATGCGGAATACCTCCGTGATACGGTCTTCGCGGGTTTTACCGTGGGTGTGTTGCACGGGAAGATGCCCGCAGAAGAGAAGCGGCAGGTCATGGAGGGTTTCCGCAAAGGGGAAACCGGGGTGCTGGTCTCTACGACGGTAATCGAGGTCGGTGTCGATGTGCCCAACGCGACCGTGATCATCGTGGAAGATGCCGACCGCTTCGGTTTGGCGCAGCTTCACCAATTGCGCGGGCGCGTGGGACGCGGCGAGCTTGCGGGGGAGATGTTCCTCGTGTCCGGTTCGAAGGCGCCTGCGGCCATCGAGCGCCTGAGTGCGATGGAATCCACTTCGGATGGGTTCGAGCTGGCCGAATACGACCTTTCGCTGCGTCGCGAAGGCGATATCCTGGGAAACAGGCAGCATGGTGCGTCCGTGCTGAAGCTGGTCAACGTGATAAGGGACTCGGCGGTCGTTGAGGCGGCGCACGAAGATGCCCGGGCAATCCTGTCACAGGACCCTGGCCTGGATTTGCCCGAGCATAGGGCGCTGAGATTCGAGCTTTGCAGGTTGTTTCCCGAATCACGGGAAGGAAGGGAGTGCTGATGCGCATCATCGCCGGTGAATTCAAGGGGCATCCCATCAAGGCGCCGAAGGGGGATGGGACGCGCCCTACGACGGATCGCGTCCGCGAATCGCTTATGAGTTCCGTGAACAGCATCTTGGGGGGCTTCGAAGACGCAAGGGTGCTCGACCTGTTTGCGGGAAGCGGGGCGCTCGGCTTGGAGGCGTTGTCCCGCGGGGCGCAGAGTGCGTGCTTCTGCGAGAAACATCCTGCTGCAATCGAGGCGCTCTCATCGAATATCGGACTTGCGGGAAGGTCCCGCGCGCGCATTGCGAGGGGAGACGTCTTCAAGAAGCTGCCCCAGGCGGCAGAGCCGTTCAACCTGCTTTTCCTGGACCCGCCCTACGCTGTCCGTGCCGATGATGTGGCGGACCTGGTCGCGGGCTTGGAGGCAGCGGGTTCGCTTGCCCCGGGTGCTTTGGTGGTATACGAACACGACAACACGCAGGACCCCTTGGAGTCAGAGGGCTTCGCGAAGCTGGGTGCAAAGCATCTGTCTAGGAAGAAATACGGGTCGACCATCGTCGACATGTTCGAGACGGGAGAGCAATGAGCAGGGCGGTAGTACCGGGAACCTTCGATCCCATCACACGTGGGCACATCGACATCATCACTCGTGCGGCGCAGCTGTTCGACGAGGTGATCGTGGGCGTGGCGGAATCTGCGGGAAAGGGGCCTAAAGGACCCCTGTTCTCCCACGACGAGCGCGTTGCGTTGGCGCGCGAGTCGCTTGCGGATCTTGGGAACGTCTCCGTCATGCCCTTTTCGGACCTGCTGGTCCGTTTCGCGCGCAGCGTGGGCGCCGATACGGTGGTGAAGGGTTTGAGGGCAATCACCGATTTCGAATACGAATTCCAGATGGCCGCCCTGAACTACCAGATAGATCAGGAGATCGAGACCGTCTTCATCATGTCTGCCCCTGGGAATATGTACCTTTCATCCTCGGTGGTGAGGGAGATCGCCCGCTTCGGGGGGGATACCTCCCCGTTCGTCACCCCGTGCGTCGATGCGGCCCTAAGGGGGAAATTCGGGGCATAGGAAAACGGGACGGTGCCTTTTGGGAAACAAGGTGCGAAACCAGGCGCATTAGTTGCGCAATCGGCCTGAGCGCTGCCGTGAAATCACCGCCTCTATGTTAGAATTCCCATGAAAATGGTATTTTGCGCAGCAAAACAGGAAAACAGGCCCTTCGGGAAGGAATACGCAATGGAATATCAGGACGGTATGGACAGGGATACCTTCGAAATCCTCGATGATCTCAGGAGCACCATCGAAGAGGCGAAGGGCGCTTTCGGTAATAGGCAGCAGTGCCAGATCGACCGCGGGGACCTTCTCGGCCTCCTGGAGGAGCTGGAGGCCGTCCTTCCCGAAGATATCCGCAATGCGACGACGATCGTCCGCAGGCAAGAAGAAATCCTGGCCCGTGCGGAAGACGAAGCGGCCCGTATCATCGAAGACGCCCGCATGCAGGCGGAAACCCTGGCGAGCGAGCAGGAGATAGTCCGCATCGCCCGCATCCAGCATGACGAGATCCTGGCTGCCGCCGAGCAGTACGACAGGGATATCCGCGAGGGTGCCAACGATTATGCCGACGACGTGTTCTATCACATCGAGCGCGAATTGGACGGATGGATCGAGAACGTCCGCGGCAATCGCGAACGCTTCGTGAACATCTCCGAACAGTAAGGAATCATGGAAAATACCACCATCAAAGTACCTGATGAGCTCTTCGTATGCGCGGAGAGCTCGTCCTTTGAGGGAAGCTACGACCTTCCCGAATTCTCCGTCGGCCCCGATACCTATTCCTTCGCCCAACCCCTCGAGTGGCAGGTGAGCATCACCAACACCTCCGATGCCCTGCTGGTCATGGGCAGCGTCAGGGGCACTGCGCGCACCGAGTGCGCCCGATGCCTCGATGAAGTCGAATTCGAAATCGACGGGGAAGTCGAGGGCTATTTCCTGCTCGAGGGGGGTGCAAGGCCCGACGAGGATATGGAAGAAGACGAATTCGACCATTTGGATCCCGATGGGGTGATCGATCTAGTACCCCTTCTGCAGGCGGCGATCATCGTCGATTTGCCGCTCGTCCCCCTGTGCGACGAATCCTGTGCCGGCATCTGCCAGGATTGCGGGATGAACCTGAACGAGGGGAGCTGCGATTGCGCGGGGAAGCGCGAAGCCGAAGCGCAGCAGGAAGCGGAGAAGGCCAACCCCTTCGCAGCGCTTTCCGCCCTGGAATTCAAAGATTAGCTGCGAATATGCAGGCTCTTTGGAGGCCTTGCAAGTTGCGATGTTGTTTAGTAGAATATCGCCTTGCGTGTTTTGATTAATGCGAAAGTCGGGCTGATTTTGGCTCGTTATGTAAGGAGATAACCATGGCAGTACCTAAACGCAAGACGGGTCGTGCTCGCTACAACGCCCGCCGTTCCGAAAACGACAAGATTTCCGCACCTTCTCGTTCGGTGTGCCCTCAGTGCGGCGAAACCAAGCTGCCGCATCGTGTGTGCCCCAACTGCGGCTTCTATCGCAACCGCGAGGTTATCGAAACCGCATAAGCGTGCACGTTTTGATTTGAATGGAATCCTCCGAATGCAGAAGCATTCGGAGGGTTTTGTTGTGTTCGCGAAATCTGCGCATCTCCGTCCAATCCCAATGGGACGATGTGCGATCCGACTCTGCGGCGAACCATGCAGAGTCGGATCTTTCCGCGACCTAACCGAAAGCAGGAGCATCAATGCCTGAAACCATCACCATTGCCGTCGATGCCCTCGGCGGCGATTTCGGACCTTCCGTCGTGCTGCCTGGAGTAGAGGCGGCGCTTGCCGAGCAGGCGGACATCCGTGTCCTTCTGTGCGGCCCTGAAGACGTGGTCGTACCCTTCGCCCAGAGTCATGGGCGCTGCGAGGCGGTGCCCTGCACCCAGGAAATCGAGATGGGCGAGCATCCCGCAAATGCGGTGCGCCGCAAGAAGGACTCCTCCATCGTCGTCGGCTGCCGATTGGTGAAGGAAGGGAAGGCCCAGGGCTTCTTCTCTGCAGGCTCCACAGGTGCCTGCCTTGCTGCCGGCACCTTGGTCGCAGGCAGGATCAAGGGCGTTTCCCGTCCCGCTTTGGGCACTGTGCTGCCCTCGCCGGTAAAGCCCGTCGTGATGTGCGACGTGGGTGCGAATGCCGACTGCAAGCCCGAGTACCTGCTCCAATTCGCGAAGATGGCAACCATCTACACGCGTCAGATCCTGGGCGTGGAAAACCCCACGGTCGGCCTGCTCAATATCGGCTCCGAGGAAACGAAGGGCAGCCAGTTCGCCCAGGAGACCCATCGGCTGCTCGCAGCGCAGCTTCCCAATTTCAAGGGGAACTGCGAGGGCTGCGATGTGCTGACCGGCGAATTCGACATTGTGGTTACCGACGGATTCACCGGCAATGTCTGCCTCAAGACGATCGAGGGAACGGCGAAGATGCTCTTCGGCGAATTGAAGGGCGTGTTCAAGAAGAATGCCATCACGGGCCTTGCCGCCATGGCGGTGAAGGGCGGGCTTTCCCAGTTGAAGCAATCTGTGAGCGCCGACACCTACGGCGGTGCCCCCCTTCTTGGCGTCAAGGGCGCCTGCCTGGTGGGCCATGGCTCCTCGAACGAAACCGCCATCAAGAACGGCGTCCTCATGGCGGCGAAGATCGTTCGCACCGGGGTATCGGAACTGATCGCCGAATCCATCGGCAGCGAAGCGAAGAAACCCGCCGAATAAGGCGGCGGAATCAGGAAGGGGGTGCATATGGGCCTGCACAGGGAACAGATGAAGCGGAAGCTCGCGCTTGCGCAGCAGATAATCGGCTACACCTTCAAGGACGAGAACATCCTCCTTCCGGCAATCACGCATCCTTCCGCAGTGGAGGGAAAGCCGGTCAAGTGCTCGTACGAGCGTCTGGAGTTCCTTGGCGACAGCGTGTTGGGCGGTATCGTGGCGAAAGCCGCCTTCGATGCCTTCCCCAGGCTCGATGAAGGCGGGTTGACCAGGATCAAGGTCGCCCTGGTATCGGGGAGCTCCCTGTCCCGGGTCGCAAGCGACCTGGGGTTCGCCGATGCCATCATCTTCGGCCTCTCCGAGCGCGGTACAGGTAGGCGCGGACTGCATTCCGCGCTGGAAAACGTCTACGAGGCGGTGGTGGCGGCGCTGTTTTTGGACGGGGGCCTTTCCGCTGCCGTCGAGTTCGTGGAGCGCACTTTAATCTGCCACATGAGCATCGACATGGCCAAGGAGCCGGAAAACCCCAAGAGCGTGATCCAGGAAAAGCTGCAGGAGCAGGGCATCACCCCCACCTACCAGCTCGTCGAGACGCTCGGTCCTCCCCACGACCGCGAGTTCATCACCCAGGTCCTCGCCGACGACATTCCCCTTGCCCAGGGTACGGGACGTACGAAGAAGGAATCGGAGTCAAGCGCCGCGAAATGCGCTCTGGAAATGGCGCGCGCCGAGGGCGGCATTCTGGCGCTGGTCCGGAAGGCCAAGGCGGCCCAGGGCTGCTAAGGGGCGCCCGTGTATCTTAAATCTCTTGTCCTGAAGGGCTTCAAATCCTTTGCGGATCGCAGCGTCATGGCTTTCGAGCCCGGTATCTCTGCGATCGTGGGACCTAACGGATCGGGAAAATCGAATATCTCCGACGCAGTGCTATGGGTGTTGGGCGAACGCAATGCCAGGAACCTGCGCGGCCAGTCCATGGAAGACGTCATCTTCTCGGGCTCGTCCGCACGCAAACCCCAGGGAATGGCGGAAGTCAGCCTTGTCCTGGATAATTCCGACGGCACCTTGCCGGTCGATTTCACCGAAGTATCCCTTACCCGCCGCATGTATCGCGATGGAGCGAGCGAATACCTGATCAACGGCACCGTGTCCAGGCGCATGGATGTGCTGGATATCCTGCACGATTCGGGTTTGGGAACCGGGACGCATTCCATCATCGGGCAGGGGCAGCTCAGCTCCATCCTCCAGTCGAAGCCCGAGGACCTGCGTATGCTCATCGAGGAGGCTGCCGGCGTTCTCAAGCATAAGCAGCGCAAGGAAAAGAGCGAGCGGAAGCTTGCAGCGATGGATGATCATCTTACCAGGGTGCGCGATATCGTTTCGGAAGTGAAGCGCCAGATGAAGCCGCTCGAGCGCAAGGCCAAGCAGGCAATCGAGTACCGCGATGCGGCTGCCGTGCTTGCCGGCTTGGAATTGCAGCTTGCGGTGGATGATCTGCGCATCCTCCAGGGCCAGTGGGATAGGACGGAATCGGACGAGGCAACCGCCCAGGAAGCGCTGGCCTCGATCCAAGATGCGATCGGGAAGAAGGAGGCCCAGGCTGCGGATCTTCAGGAACGGCTGCAGGGGATCATTTCCGGTGCAGGGGAACATTCCCGCAGGCATTCCCGCGCCCAAGCAGCGCTGGGAAAACTCGATTCCGACATCATGCTCTTCAGGGAGAAGAAGCGTGCAGCGGTGGATTATCTGGCGGAGATGAGGATATCCCTGGAAAACGACATGCGCGCATCCCAGGCTGCGCAAAGCGCCCGGGAATCCGCTGCAGCCTCGCTTGCCCAGGCGCAGACTGCCTGGGAGTCGGCAAACCAGGCGAAGGTACGCGCCCAGGGCCTGTTGGACGAGAAGCGCACCCTTCAGCGCACCCTCCAACAGGAAATCGACGGCTTATCCCATCGCAGGCGCGACGTCCTTTCCGATCTGGAGGAGACGCGCCGCCTGCTTGCCCGCACGCAAGAGATCCTTTCGAGCAACCGCGCCCGCACCGAGTTGATCCAGGTGCAGGCGAAGGAGCTGGAATCTCGTTTGGAGCAGGCACGCCGATCGAGCGAGCAGGCGAGTGCGCGGGCGGAAGAGATTGCGGGCAGGCTTGCCGATGCGAAGGCCGAGGAAGCCTCCTTGAGGGAAGAGTCGGGCATGGCCCTGCGCCGGCGCGACGAACTGAGGGCTCGGGCAGAATCGATGCGCGAGAAGAGTGCTGCGACGGGGGCCCACCTGAAGGGCCTTGAGAGCGCGTGGAATAAGCGGCAGGCGAAGAACCCCCTGCGCACCCTGGGCTTAGAGCTGGCGGAGAAGCTGGGTCTTGGAGCGAGTCCCCTGGTCGCCCAGGTCTCGGTCCCCGACGACTTGGAGCCCCTCCTCGCCCATCTGCTTGGCGAGGATGTGAACGCACTGGTGGTGGATGGCGTGCGCGATGCGCTTTCCCTTGTCGAAGGGCTGGATGGAAGCGCCCCAACGGGTGTTCTCACCGTGCTGTACGGAGAAGGGGAGGTTTCTCCCTTGAGGGGGGAGGGGGTTTGCCTTCTCGATTGCGTGGAGGCTCCGTCCCAGACCAAGGGGATCCTTTCTGCGATCCTGGGCGACGTCAGGCTCTTCGATTGCCTTTCCGACGCCGCTGCCTTCGTACAGGCAGGCAATAGGGCGGTCTGCGCCTGCCGTGACGGTTTCGTTATCTGGCCGAATGGCAAGCTGACCTGTTTCAGGGACCATGAGGGCAGCGCATCCGAGCTTGCCGACTACCGCGAGATAGAGAATGCGCGCGCCGAGTTGGTGCGGGCCCAAAGCTCCTTCGAACAGGCGGGTGCCCATGCCCGGGAAGCCGAGGCGGACTTGCGCCGGGTCCAGGCGAAGGGCTTGGAGCTGTCCCAGCGCCTCGCCCAATTGAAGGGCGAATCCCAGGCGGCCGAAGGGGAGCGCGATCGCGCTCTGAAAGACAGGAAGTCCCTGGAGGCGCAAGCAGCCGCCCTCGAAGAACAGCAGCGCGACGTCGATGCGATGCTTGCGCGGGCCCAGCCCGATGCGGAAGCCTACGAGGCGAAGGTGGCCCGGCTTTCCGAGGAGGCAGAATCCATCAAGGCGGAACTGGATCGGAAGCGTGCGGAGATTTCCCCGGTGCGCGCCGAGGCCGATCGGGCGGCCCAGGACCTTTCCGAGGCGAAGGTGGCTCATGCTGCGGCATCCGAGCGGCTCGCCTATGCCAAGCGCATGCTCCAGGCTTGCGAGGGCGATATCCGCAGAGCGGAAGAGCAGTCCCGCCGTGCGAAGTCCGGCATTGCCCGGAAAGAGGCTTCGCTTGAGCGGATCGACCCGCTCGTTTCCCTTCTGGCCCGCCTCGCCGACCTGGCGCGCACGAGGGTCGAAGCCCTCGGACAGCAGATCACGCGCTCGCAGGGGCAATCCGACGAGCTCAATCGGGCCATCAATGCCTCCCGTGCGGAACTCACTGCCGAATACGGCCGCCGCGATGCGCAAGCGGCTCTTCTTGCCGATATCCGCGTGGAGAAGAGCCGAATCGAGCTCAAGGTGGAGTCTGCGGTTGCCGCCATCGTCGACGGGTGCGGCGTTCCCTTGGAGAAGGCGCTCGATGTCCATTTGGAAGAAGATCGTCCGCTTTTGGAAGAGAGGGCGGAAAAGCTCAGGCGCAAGATCAAGGGGATGGGCACGATCAACCCCGATGCCGTGGAGGAATACGAGGAGTTGAGGCAACGCTACGAGTACCTGACCTCGCAGCTGGACGATATGCTTTCCGCCAGGCGCTTGCTTACCAGGATCGTGGGCGCTATCGATGCGCGCATGCGCGAGGACTTTGCAAGGACCTTCCAAGTGGTGAGTGCGAACTTCCAGGAAGCATTCGCTTCGCTGTTCCCCGGGGGGAAGGGCGAGCTCGCCCTGACCGACCCGGACAACCTCGAGGAAACCGGCGTGGAGGTGAGTGCTCAGCCTTCGGGAAAGAGGATCCTGAAGATGACGCTCATGTCCGGCGGTGAGAAATCCCTGACCGCGCTCGCCTTGCTGTTCGCCGTCTACAAGACCCGTGCCACCCCCTTCTATATTTTGGACGAAGTGGAGGCGGCTCTGGATGACACGAATCTGCGTCGTCTGGTAGCCTATCTTGATACGTTGAGGAATGACTCGCAGTTCATCGTGATCACGCACCAGAGGAGGACCATGGAAATGGCCGACGTGCTGTACGGCGTTTCCATGCAGGCCGACGGTGTGACCAAGGTGATGAGCCAGCGACTGGATAATGCCCTGCGATATGCGGAAGGATAGCCCATGTGGGAACGATTTAAAGAGGGTATGACGCGTACGCGCCAGCGGTTCACCGAGCAGATGAACATGCTGCTCGACCGAGGCCCCGATGTTGACGACGAATTCTGGGACGGTTTGGAAGAGGCCCTGATCATGAGCGATGTGGGCGCAATCACTTCCGCGAATATCGTCTACCGCATGAAGAACGAGGCGAAGCGCCATGCGCTTCCCGATGCCTATGCGGTCATGGATGCGCTTTCCGACAGGATTGCCGAGCATTTCACGGTTGCGGAAACCAATATCTTCGACGAGAACCCGGTCCTGGTGCTGTTCGTAGGCATCAACGGCGCAGGCAAGACCACCACGGTGGGCAAGATCGCCTACGAGGCGAAGGCTGCAGGCCGCAATGTGCTTCTGGGCAGCGCCGACACCTTCAGGGCCGCGGCAATCGAGCAGCTCGAGGAATGGGGCCGCCGTGCCGATGTGGAGATCGTCGAGCGCGAACGCGGAAGCGACCCTGCGAGCGTGTGCTACGACACCATCGAGCGCGGCGAGGAAATCGGCGCCGATATGATTCTGATCGACACCGCGGGGCGCCTGCATACCAGCGATGACCTTATGCGCGAGCTGCAGAAGGTCGTGAACGTGGTGCGCAAGCGCTCGCAGATCCCCGTGAAGACCGTACTCGTCATCGATGCTACGACCGGGCAGAACGGCCTTTCCCAGGCGAGGCAATTCCATAAGGCGCTCGATCTGGACGCGGTCATCGTGACCAAGCTGGACGGAACGGCGCGCGGCGGCATCGCATTGGCCGTGTCGAGCGAGCTCGAGCTGCCCATCGCCAAGATCGGCGTGGGCGAGCGTTTGGAAGACCTGCAGGATTTCGACCCCCGCAACTTCTCCGCGGCTCTTATCGGCGCCGAACCCGAGGAAGTGCCCGTTGCATCCGAGCAGGAAGGCGGGGAGCCGGACGAACCGGCATTCCAGCCCGAGGGACAGGCTTCCGAGGCTGCAGCCGAGCCCGAGCCCGAAGCCGAGAGCGCGGTAGCCGGAGAGCCCGAGCCCGAAACCCAGCTCGAACCCGAAGCGGAATGCGCATCCGCCCTGGAGGATGGGACCGATGGTGCCGAAGGTGCGCCCGGTACCGGGGCGGAACCCGGGCCCGTTGAAGGGCAGGCGTTCCAGGCGGAAGCCGATGGGCAGGCCGAGGGCGAGTCCTGCGAAGAACAGGTTTCCCAGGATGACGCGCAAGAGCCCGCAGGCGACGATGTCGAGCAGGCAGAAGAAGAGAAGCCCGAGAAGGAAGGCGTCTTCAAGCGCCTGTTCCGTTGGGCTGGAAGGAAGTAACCGAAGATGCTTGATAACCTTTCCGAACGACTCCAGGGTATCTTCTCCGGCTTGCGCGGCAAGGGCAGGCTGACCGAGGAGGATATCAACGCGGCGATGCGCGAGATCCGCCTCGCCCTTCTGGAAGCGGACGTCAATTTCAAGGTGGTGAAGTCCTTCATTGCCAAGTGCAAGGACCGCTGCCTCGAGGCCGAGGTGCTCGAATCGCTCACCCCCGCGCAGAATGTCACCAAGGTGGTCCTCGACGAGTTGACCGCGCTTTTAGGCCAGTCGGAGTCCAAGCTGGTTCTGAGCGGGCGCATCCCCAATGTCATCATGCTCGTGGGCCTGCAGGGTTCCGGTAAGACCACTGCGGCAGCCAAGCTGGCCTATCTGCTCAAGCAACAGGGCCACAGCCCCCTGCTTGCTGCTTGCGACGTGTACCGTCCCGCTGCAGCCGACCAGCTGCAGACCTTGGGCGATGAAATGGGCGTGCGCGTGTTCAGGGGCGATGGCAAGGATCCCGTGGCAATTGCCAAGGGTGGCGTGCGCGATGCGATCGACAGCATGCGCGACGTGGTCATCGTGGATACCGCCGGCCGCCTGCATGTCGACGAGCAGATGATGCAGGAAGCCGAGGACATCAAGAAGGCTGTGAAGCCCGACCAGATCCTGATGGTCGTCGATGCCATGACCGGCCAGGATGTGGTGAACGTGGCGGCGGCATTCGCCGAGCGCGTCGACTTCGACGGCGTGATCATGTCCAAGATGGACGGCGACGCACGCGGCGGCGGTGCGCTTTCCATCCGCGAGGTCACGGGCAAGCCCATCAAGTTCATCAGCCAGGGCGAGAAACCCGATTCGTTGGAGCCCTTCCATCCCGATCGCATGGCCAAGCGTATCTTAGGGATGGGCGACGTCATCAGCCTGATCGAGACCGCGTCTAAGATGAAGGCCGAGGAAATCGAGGCCGAAACCGCCGAGCGCATGGCGCGTGCGAACCTGAATCTGAACGACTTCCTCGAAATGAACAGGCAGATCCATAAGGTAGGCGGCATCACCAAGCTCATCTCCGCGTTGCCCGGTGGCGACCGCGCGCTTTCTTCCGGCCAGGTGGACCTGAAGGCCCTCGACCGCATGGAAGTGATCATCCACAGCATGACCAAGCGGGAGCGCGAACATCCCGAAGTCCTCAACGGCAGCCGTCGCGCCCGTATCGCCCGCGGTGCCGGTGTGACTGTGACGGAAGTGAACCAGCTCATCAAGAAATTCAACGAGACCAAGAAGATGATGAAGAAGGTCATGCCCCAGGTCGAAGCCATGACCGGGGGCAAGAAGGGGAAGAAAGGCAAGAAGGGGCGCCGCCGCGGCATCCCCGGCATGCCCGCTGGCATGGGCCTTTCCGAAATGCGCCAGCTCCAGCAGATGCTCGAAAAGGGCGATTTCAAGGGCTAGGGGTGCTTTTCGCCGTCCAAGCCCCATCTCTTCCGCCCATCTGTGGTTGTTTCACGGTGAAGCTTGCGCATTTTTGCCAACGAACGTAAAATGTGCAATTGCTGTTTATTAGAGGTAATCCTCTGGCATTATTAGTTGAATTCAAAAGGAGTCCATTTCTATGGCAGTAAAGATTCGCCTCGCCCGCCACGGCGCTAAAAAGGCACCTTACTATCGCGTAGTCGTCATCGATTCCCGCTCTCGCCGCGAGGGTCGTCCCATCGAAGAAGTAGGCCGTTACAACCCCTGCGTCGAGCCTTCCATGATCAAGCTCGACCTGGAGAAGATCGACAAGTGGATTGCAAACGGCGCCCAGCCTACCGACACCGTCGCTCGCCTGATCGAAACCGCTCGCAAGGAAGCTTAAGGCATGTCTGAGCAAAAGCTTGACGCAGCAGGCTTGGTGCGTGTGCTCGTCGAGCCTATCGTCGAGCATAAGGACGAGCTGGAAGTGACCGAATCCGTCATGGAAAACGGCGAGATTCTGGTCGAGATCGGCATCAACGAAGAGGATGCCGGCAAGGTAATCGGCCGACAGGGACGTGTGATCAAGGCCATCCGCACCCTTGCGTGGGCCGCAGCGTCTCGCGCCGGCGAACGAGTAGAAGTGGAGCTCATCGACTAAATGAGCGCATTTGCTCGCGTAGCATTCATTGCGAAGACAAGAAACCTGGAAGGGAGCGTCGTCGCCATCAGCGCTGACGACCTCCCTTTCTTGCTGTGCGAAGGCATGGAAGTGCACTTCGTGCCGCCGAGCCTGCGCGGACCGCGAAACGCGCGCGTGTCATCCGTCCGGCAGATCAAGGAGGATTCCTTCGAGGTGTCCTTCGAAGGTGTCGAGGGCATCGACGATGCAGAGAAGATCGTCGGCTGCTACTGCCTCGCGAAAAGCGACAGTATCCCCGAAATCGACCCTTCGGAAGATCCCCGCATACTGCTGGGCTTTTCCGTGCAGGATCAGATCCTGGGCGACTTGGGAACGGTTTCCCAGATCATGCCCAACCCCGCCCAGGCGATCCTGGTGGTCGATGGCGAAAGGGGAGAGGTGATGATCCCCTTCGTCGATGAATTCGTCGAGGGCATCGACATGGAGGCGGAAGCGCTCGAAGTCCGTGTGCCTGCGGGGTTGATTGCCCTGAATGAGGAAAAGGAGCGGGAAGAAGATGCGCGTTGAGACCCTTTCGACCTTCCCCGACATGTTCTCGTCGGTGATGGGTGCGTCTATGATGCGCATCGCCCAGGAAAAGGGCGCACTCGAATTCACCGCCCATGATCTGCGCGATTGGACCCACGACCGGCACCGCACCACCGACGACGATCCGTATGGCGGCGGGCAGGGGCTCGTCATGAAGTGCGAACCCATCTTCGAAGCCTATGATTCCATCTGCGATGCGGCAGGCGGCAAGGCGCCCTACACCATCTTCCTCACCCCTACGGGCGAGCGTTTCGACGAGGCGCTGGCGCTGGATTTGGCCGAGCAGGACCACCTGCTGTTCATCTGCGGCCATTACGAGGGCATCGACGAGCGCTGCTACACGCTTGCAGATCGTTGCATTTCCCTGGGCGACTACGTGCTCACGAGCGGCGAGCTTGCCAGCATGGTCATCATCGATGCGGTCGTGCGCAAGCTCCCGGGGGTGCTGGGCGACGAGGGTTCCGCCATCGATGAGAGCTTCTACGACGGTTTGCTCGAATACCCCCAGTACACCCGCCCCGCAAGCTATCGGGGCATGGATGTGCCCGAAATCCTGCGATCGGGCAACCATAAGGCCATCGAGCAGTGGCGCAGGCAGCAGAGCCTGCTGCGCACTATGCAGATGCGGCCCGACTTGATGGAGACGGCGAATATCACGAAATCGGATGCCGCTTTTCTGAAAACGATAGCGCAGGCGGACGATAAGCTGTCGGAAACGGTATAGTAGATACTTGCGGGAAATTGCAAAAGCGCCTTTCGGCGCTTTTGTCCGTGAAAGGGCACAGGGTTTCGAAAGGATGCGCTTGATGGAAAGCGAAAACGGCAAGGGGACGCGGGGGGCTGTCGCAAGCGCAGTCGACTTCCTTGTCACCCTCGCGATCGTGGCCGTGGTCGCCTTCGTCCTCAGGACCTTCGTGATCGAGCCCTTCAACATCCCTTCCGGTTCGATGGAAACCACCATCATGACCGGCGATATGGTCTTCTCCGAGAAGATCAGCGTGCGCAACGGGGTCGAAGCGGGACAGATAGTCACCTTCGCCGATCCGCAGGATCCTTCGAGGACGCTCATCAAGCGCGTCATCGCAACCGGCGGGCAGACCGTCGACCTGGTGGACGGATCGGTTTCAGTCGATGGCATCGTATTGGACGAACCCTATGCAACCGGGTATTCGGTGCCGCTCGATACCGTAGACGGCGTGGAGATCTCCTATCCCTATACCGTGCCGGAAGGCAGTATCTGGGTGATGGGGGACAATCGCGAGCACTCCCTCGATTCCAGGTATTTCGGGCCCATTTCCGAACAGAGCGTGAGTGCCCGCGCCCTGTTCGTGTACTGGCCCCTGGAAGATACCGGCATGCTGCATTAGCGCCGGGTGCACGTGCAATCGGTCGATCAGTCAGTTCAAGATAGAAAAAGGAGAGTCATGGCAACGGAAAGGGCAGCTTTCGGCGGCGAGAATGCGCCGGTACCCAGCTTCCAAGACATCATCATGAGCCTTCAGCATTACTGGGCGGCTCAGGGCTGCGTCATCTTGCAGCCTTACGACGGCGCGGTGGGCGCTGGCACCAACCATACGGCAACCACCCTGCGCTCCCTGGGTCCTGACACCTGGCGCACCGCCTATGTGCAGGGTTGCCGCCGTCCCACCGACGGCCGCTACGGCGAGAATCCCAATCGCCTGCAGTTCTACTATCAGTTCCAGGTGCTCATGAAGCCCTCTCCCGACAACATCCAGGACCTGTACCTGGGCAGCCTGCGCGCTATCGGCGTCGATCCCGACAAGCACGACGTCCGCTTCGTCGAGGATGACTGGGAAAGCCCCACCCTGGGCGCATGGGGCCTGGGCTGGGAAGTATGGCTCAACGGCATGGAGGTCACCCAGTTCACCTACTTCCAGCAGGTGGGCGGTTTCGAATGCAGCCCCGTTCCCGTGGAGATCGCATACGGCCTGGAACGTCTGACCATGTATATCCAGGGCGTCGATTCGGTCTACGACATCATCTGGGCCCGCGGCGACGACGGCGTGGAATTCACCTACGGCGACGTCTACCTGGAAAACGAGCGCGAGTTCTCCACCTATAACTTCGAGATCGGCAACACCGAATTCCTCTTCGAGGCATTCAACCAGTACGAGCGCGAGGCGCAGGCGTGCCTGGCGGCGAACCTGCCCCTGCCGGCATACGACTGGGTGCTCAAGTGCTGCCATACCTTCAACCTGCTGGACGCCCGCGGCGTCATCTCCGCGACCGAGCGCATGGCCTACATCCTGCGCGTGCGCTCCATGGCGAAGGATTGTTGCGCATCATATATGGAAACCGTGGTCGGCATCGCGCCCGCTGTCGAAGAAGGGGAAGGTGAATAGGCGATGACCCATACTCTCGCATTCGAGATCGGCACCGAGGAGATTCCCGCGTTCGATTTGGATTCTGCAAACAAGCAGCTCGAGAAGATGGTCCCTGAGATGTTCCAGGCGGCCCGTATCCCCTTCGAGAGCGTGGAAATCCATTCCAGCCCCCGTCGACTGATCGTCCTGGCCCAGGGCGTGGCCGATCAGACCGAGGCGCTGGTGGAAGAGCATAAGGGCCCTGCGGCCAAGATCGCCTTCGATGCAGACGGCAATCCTACCAAGGCGGCGATCGGTTTTGCCCGTGGCAAGGGCCTGGGTGTGGAAGACCTCGAGCGCCGCGATGTCAACGGTACCGAGTACGTGTATGCGGTCAAGAACGTGCCCGCAACCCCGGTCGCCGACCTTCTGCCCGACGTGCTCGCGGGCATCATCCCTGCAATCAAGTGGCCCCGCAGCTGCCGTTGGGCGGCATACGGCGAGTACTTCGTCCGTCCTATCCGCTGGATCGTGGCAATGCTGGACGAAACCGTCATCCCCGTTTCCTACGCGGGCGCCGTTTCCGGCAACCAGACCATGGGCCACAGGGTGCTTGCTCCCGGCTTCCATACCGTCGACACTGCGGCGAACCTGATGCAGGTCATCCGCGATGCGGCGGTCATCCCCGACCAGGCGGAGCGCGAAGCGATCATCCGCGAGGGCGTTGCTGCCATCGAGCGCGAAACCGGCTTCACTGCCGACCTGCCCGCAAAGACCCTGCTCGAGGTTACCAACCTGTCCGAGCATCCCACCCCGCTGTGCGCGAGCTTCGACGAGGAATTCCTCAAGGTTCCCGAAGAGATCATCGTCGACGCCATGCTGATGCATCAGCGCTACTTCCCCCTGTACGACGCTCAGGGCAAGCTCACCAACAAGTTCATCATCGTCTCCAACGGCGATCCTGCCTGCAATGCCACCATCATCGACGGCAACGAGCGCGTGGTGCGCGCCCGTTTGGACGATGCGAAGTTCTTCTACGAGGAAGATCTGAAGAAGCCCCTCGAGGCGTACGTCGAGCGCCTGGACGAAGTGGTGTTCCAGGAGCAGTTGGGCACCGTCCGCGATAAGGCGGACCGTCTGGTGAAGCTGGCCGGCCACTTGGCCGCCGACGCCCAGCTGGGCGAGTCGGACGCGGCCGACCTGAAGCGCGCCTGCTACCTGTGCAAGGCCGACCTGGTCACCAATGCGGTTATCGAGTTCACGAGCGTCCAGGGCGTCATGGGTTCCTACTATGCCCAGGCGGCAGGCGAGACCGAGCAGGTCGCCCGCGCCATCGAGCAGCATTACCGTCCCCGCTTCGCAGGCGACGATGCGCCCGACAGCCTGGTAGGCAAACTGGTCGCCTTCGCAGACAAGCTGGATACCATCTGCGGCCTGATCGCCGTCGGCCAGGGTCCTACCGGTTCCTCCGACCCCTTCGCGCTGCGTCGTAGCGCCATCGGCATCGTGAACATGCTCGACGCGGGCCTCCCCGTATCCCTGGTTGCCGCGATCGATTGCGCGCTCGCGGGCTTTACCGGCATCGACTTCGATGCTGCGGCTGCCCGTGCCGAGATCATCGATTTCTTCATCACCCGCACCAAGGTCATCCTGCGCGATGCCGGCAACGCGGCCGACGTGGTCGACGCGGTCCTGGCTGCAGGTATCGAGGAGCCCGCGGTCATCGCAGAGCGCGCCCGTGCGCTGGCGCAGGCGCGCAGCGAGATGCCCGAGGTGCTCTCCGATCTGGCTGCTGCTTATACCCGTGCGAACAACCTGCGCGACGAGGCGCTGGGCTGCACGGTGGACGAGGCGCTGACCGGCGCCGAGGAAGCCGCCCTGAACGAGGCGGTCAAGGAAGCCGAGGCTGCCATCCCCTCGCTGCTCGCAGGCGGCGATTATCCTGCAGCGCTCCGCCAGCTGGCGAATCTGCGCGGACCGATCGACGCGTTCTTCGAGGCCGTTATGGTCATGGACGAAGACGAGGCGCTGAAGAACAACCGACTGCGCCTGCTCAACCGCTTCGTCTCCGTGTTCGCGAGCGTTGCGGACTTCTCCGCCTTGGCGAAGGCATAAGCGATGCTCATCGATAAGAACAACGTAGTGCATCTGCCCACGGTCCAGGTCATCAGCGACTCCGGTGGCTGGACCGCGCAGATGATCGTGCGCGCAGCATCCAGCCAGTTCGGGGACTTCGATCCTACCTTCGAGCTTTTGACCGACGTCAGCTCCATCGGCGAGATCGAGACCTTCCTGGCGCAACAGGCGAAGTTCTTCAAGGAAAATTACGGCCGCGAGAAACTGGTGGTGTTCTACACCCTGGTTTCCCGCCAGCTGTGCGCCCAGATGGAGGAATACCTTTCCCATCATCCGGAGATCTTCGCGGTCGATCTGATGACCGACGCCCTGCATGCCATTTCCGAGGTGAGCGGTTTGTGCCCGCTGCTCAAGCCGGGCCAGCTGCATCTGACGGATACCCGCTATTTCAAGCGCATCGAGGCAATCGAGTTCACCATCGCCCATGACGACGGCAAAAGGCCGGAGGATCTGGAAAAGGCCGATGTGGTGCTTCTGGGCGTATCGCGCTCCGGCAAGACCCCCACGTCGATCTTCCTTTCCCAGCAGGGCCTGCGCGTTGCGAACATCCCGCTCGACCCCTTGAGCGAGCCTCCGGCGCAGCTGTTCGACGTGGAGCCTTCCAGGATCTTCGGCCTCATGACCACGCCGGATGTGCTGGTGGGCATCCGCCAGCGCCGCCTGGGCAAGGCCGCAGGCGTGGCGAGCAGCTACGCGGATCCGGAGAAAGTGTACGAGGACCTGGAGAAAGCCCGAGCTCTCATGAGGAAATTAGGATGCATTGTCATTCACACCGAGAATAGGGCCGTTGAAGAAACCGTCCAGGAAATTATGAGTTACTATATGATGACGCACCCCCGCAGCAGCATCAATTAGCGGCGGATGCTTGATTATTCAGACTATTCATGTCTAAGGAGAAAGAAAAGTGGCTGAAGTAGTTAAGCGCGTGTATGCATTCGGCAAGGATGCTGCCGGCAACAACGTTTCCGAAGGCGACGCCAGCATGAAGGCCATCCTGGGTGGCAAGGGCGCGAACTTGGCCGAGATGGCTAACATCGGCCTGCCCGTACCTCCCGGATTCACCATCACCTGCCAGACCTGCATGGAGTACGCCAACGCCGGCAACCAGTGGCCCGAAGGCGCCCTCGAAACCATCGAGGAATACCGCGTTGACCTGGAAAACCGCCTGGGCAAGAAGATCGGCGACGCAGAGGATCCCCTGCTGGTATCCGTCCGTTCCGGTGCGCCCCTGTCCATGCCCGGCATGATGGACACCGTCCTCAACCTGGGTCTGAACGACGAATCCATCAACGGCCTGATCAAGCAGACCGGCAACGAGCGCTTCGCTTGGGACTCCTATCGCCGTTTCATCCAGATGTTCTCCAACGTCGTCATGGGCCTCGATGGCGACCTGTTCGAAAATGCCATCACCGCGATGAAGGCGATGCGCGGCGTCAAGAGCGACGTCGACCTGACCGCGGAAGACCTGCAGCAGCTGGTTGCCAAGTTCAAGGAGATTTTCTCCGACGCAGTCGATCCCGCTGCATATCCCGACCTGGTCAAGGATGGCGTGGCCGTCTTCCCCCAGGATCCCAGCATCCAGCTGAAGCTGGCGATCGAAGCCGTTTTCGGCAGCTGGAACAACCCCCGCGCAACCCTGTACCGCAAGAAGAACAAGATCTCCGACGACCTGGGCACCGCAGTCAACGTGCAGTCCATGGTCTTCGGCAACAAGGGCGAGACCTCCGCAACCGGCGTTGCATTCACCCGCAACCCTGCTAACGGCAGGAAGGAATTCTACGGCGACTACCTGATCAACGCCCAGGGCGAGGACGTCGTCGCAGGCATCCGCAACACCAGCCCCATCGCAGAGCTGAAGCAGAACCCCGGCCTGGAAGAAGCCGGCGAGCAGCTGGAAGGCATCTTCACCCTTCTGGAAGACCACTTCCGCGATATGTGCGACATCGAATTCACCATCGAGCAGGGCAAGCTGTACATGCTGCAGACCCGCGTGGGCAAGCGCACCGCAGCCGCTGCCATCCGCATCGCCATCGAGATGGTGGAAGAGGGCCTGATCACCAAGCAGGAAGCCGTCCAGCGCGTCAGCCCTGAGCAGCTCGACCAGTTGCTCCATCCCCAGTTCAACAAGGATGCCACCTATGACATTCTGGCCCGCGGCCTGAACGCATCCCCCGGCGCTGCCGTGGGCGAGGCGGTATTCTCCTCCGATGCAGCCGTCGCTGCCGCAGCAGAAGGCCGCAAGTGCGTGCTCGTCCGTTGGGAAACCAACCCCGATGACCTGGCAGGCATGATCGCCGCCGAAGGCATTCTGACCAGCCATGGCGGCAAGACCAGCCATGCAGCCGTTATCGCGCGCGGCATGGGTGCTCCCTGCGTTTGCGGCGTAGAGGCAATGCGCATCGATGCTGAAAAGAAGGAAGCCGTCGTCGCCGGTACCGACATCGTCATCCGCGAGGGCGACATGATCTCCATCGACGGAACCACCGGCATCGTCGTTCTGGGTGCAGTCGATCTGGTCATGCCCGAGCTGACCGGCGATCTGGACACTATCCTGGAATGGGCCGACGAATTCCGCACCCTGGGTGTGCGCGCCAACGCCGACAACCCCGAAGACGCCCAGCTGTCCCGCGACTTCGGCGCCGAGGGCATCGGCCTGTGCCGTACCGAGCATATGTTCCTGGGCGATCGCAAGCAGATCATCCAGAAGTTCATCCTCAACGATGACGAGGAAATCCGCGAAGAGGCCGCAGCCCAGCTTTCCGAAGCCCAGGTTGGCGACTTCTACGGTATGTTCAAGGCGATGGATGGCCTGCCCGTCATCGTCCGCCTGCTCGACCCGCCGCTGCATGAGTTCCTTGAAAGCCCCCGTGCCCTGGACGTGGAAATCGCCCGCATGGAGGCAACCGGTGCAGACGCTGCCGAAATCGCCCAAAAGCGCGCGCTGCTCGCTAAGATCGACTCCTTCGCAGAGGCCAACCCCATGTTGGGCATGCGCGGCTGCCGTCTGTCCATCATGTTCCCCATCCTTCCCGTCCTGCAGGTCCGCGCCATCGCGACCGCTGCCGCCCAGCTGAAGAAGGAAGGCCTCGATCCCAAGCCCGAGGTCATGATTCCCCTGGTCAGCACCGTCAAGGAGCTCGATAAGCTGCGCGCTGTGGCAGAGCAGGTCATCGCCGAGGTCGCAGAAGAGCAGGGCGTCGAGCTGGATATCGAAATCGGTACCATGATCGAGCTGCCCCGCGCTGCCGTAACCGCTGACGAAATCGCCACCAAGGCGGACTTCTTCAGCTTCGGTACCAACGACCTGACCCAGACCACCTTCGGCTTCAGCCGTGACGACGTCGAGGGCGAATTCGTCCCCACCTACTTGGAGCAGAAGCTGCTGCCCTACAACCCCTTTGCTACCATCGATCCCGGCGTTGCCAAGCTGGTCAAGATGGGCGTCGAGCTGGGCCGCGCCGGCAATCCCGAACTCACCGTGGGCGTCTGCGGCGAACATGGCGGCGACCCCGACTCCATCCGCACCTTCAATGCGATCGGCCTGGATTACGTCAGCTGCTCTCCCTATCGCGTCCCCGTTGCACGTCTGGCTGCCGCCCAGGCTGCTCTCGGCGCTGCCGACATGGACAAGTAAGCGCGAGACGAAAAGGTCGCATATCCATCCCCCTACGGGAGGGTGAATCGCGTATCGAAAGGAGCCTGCATCAGCGGGCTCCTTTTCTGTTTCCGAATTAATTTCAAGAAGTAGATTGCCTATTATTCTCGGATGGTTAAAATGTATTTTCTGGAATCGAAGGTTCCAAGCACATTGAAAAGGTGGAGCTCAGTCTCTTCCTGCTGCGGCCTTGCTGCATCGGATAATGGGGGCGACTGGTTTCGACATGGTAGGTTTGATCCGAGGAGCAGGTCGTGGTCTCCTCGCCACGTTAAACAGGGGTGCTGTCAAGTTTAATTGGCAAGACTAACACTGGCCGTATGGCCCTCGCTGCTTAATTTAGCGCAGCGCGTCAATCCGGGTTTCTTCTCCTGGGCCCGGTGCGATGTCATTTCAGGGAGATGCTTTCAGGCACGTAGCTGGTATGGCCTGGAAAAAGACCGAACCCGCTAGCGCAGGATGTGTTCGTCGACGAGCGAGTTCTGCGCGAATCCTAGTCGTCGACTAAGCTTGTAGTGCCTTGGGGATTATCTAGTATGGACCGGAGTTCGATTCTCCGCGCCTCCACCAAGTGAATCCGCGGCCGCATCCGAAAGGGTGCGGCCGTTTTGCATCTACACTATTTTCCCTACCGCGGTGAAGAAGATGCCCAAGGCGATTATCGCCACGCCTATGGTGCGAAGCGGGTTCATTTCGATCTTCCGGCATCCCAGCCAGGCGACGTGGGGCTTTACACTGCTGCGGCGATGCCGAAGAGCAAGGCCGGTATGAACGCGAGGGCATGCATCGCGCCGGAGCTCCTTTCCATCTGCGGGTGGGTGTTATGAGCAGATACTATGGCGAAGGGGCAAGGTCGACTTCGCGCGGGATATACTGGGCGCATGGAATCATGCGAAACCCAAATCACCAATATAGAACATGCTTTCGAGCAGGGCATTCCCGCTTCCGGCCCCATCGGGATCTTCGACTCCGGTTATGGCGGCTTGACTGTTGCCCGCGAGATTATCAAAGCGCTCCCGAACGAGGATATCATCTACCTGGGTGATACCCTGCGCTGCCCATATGGTCCAAGGTCCCTGACCGAGGTCGACAGCTTCGTCCAGCAGATTTGCGGCTGGCTCATCGAACGCAATGTGAAGATGATCGTCATCGCCTGCAATACCGCAACCGCTGCCGGCTTGAAGCATGCCCAACAGGTCTTCGATGTGCCTATCATCGGCGTCGTCGAGCCGGGTGCCCGGGCGGCAGTGCGTACGACGCGCAATCGCAAGGTGGGCGTCATCGCCACCCAGGGAACCGTCGATTCGGGCGCCTATTCCAAGTCGATCCGCTGCCAGGATGCGGGTGTGACCGTGTTCTCCACGGCGACCCCCCGCTTCGTCGAGATCGCGGAGATGGGCATCCGCATGGCGCAGGGCCCGATCGAGGACTATATGTCGTTGGCTTCGAAGGTCTACATCCGACCCGCTTTCAGGGAAATCGCACGCGAGTACTTAGAGCCCCTGCGTCGGACGGGGATCGACACCCTGGTGTTGGGCTGCACGCATTTCCCCCTGCTCAAAGCCCTGATCGGCGGCGTGGTGGGCCACGACGTGACCCTGATCGATTCGGCGAAGGAGACCGCGCGCGATGTCTTCGATATCCTGAGTCGCCGCGGCCAGCTGATGGGTGCCGACCATAAGCCCGAGTACCGCTTCTTCAGCACGGGGACGGATGTTTCCGAATTCCAGCGTTTCGGGAGCAGGGTCCTGCGCATGGAGCTGCCCGAAGTGCAGCGGGTGGAATTCGACTAGAGAAACAGGGAGGATCCTATGAGGAAGATCATCATCGCAAGCAATAATGCCCACAAGGTGGAGGAGATAAAGACGGCGCTCGACTTCGAGGGATGGACCTTCCAGACTTTGAAGCAGGCGGGCCTGGAGTCGGATCCCGTGGAAGACGCCGACAGCTTCGAGGACAATGCGCGCATCAAGGCGCAGGCGGTCCATGCGCTCTGCGGCGGGGAATGCGCCGTACTCGCCGACGATTCCGGCTTGGAGGTGGATGCCCTGGGAGGCGCTCCCGGCGTGTATTCTTCCCGCTATGCGGGCGAGGATGGAAACGATGCAGCGAACAACGCCAAGCTGTTTGCCGAGCTGGAAGGCGTTCCCGAAGATAAGCGCACGGCGCGTTTCGTGTGCACCCTGGTCTTCATCGACGAGCAGGGCAATGAGACCGTGGCGCGCGGTACCATCGAGGGCCGCATCGGCTATGAGCTGGTGGGGGAAAACGGATTCGGCTACGATCCCCTGTTCATTCCTGATTGCTTCGGTGGCGAGCTCACCTTGGCGCAGGTGGACCAGGCTCGGAAGAATTCGGTATCCCACCGTGGAAACGCATTGCGCCTGCTGCGCCAGATGCTTTCCGAGGCGGGTGAATAGCGCAGGTGGGACAAACCCCCGGAAAACCGCAGGTCGTTGCCGTGAGTGCCTGTCTGTTGGGGTATCCATGCCGTTACGACGGGGCTTCGAAACCTTGCGCCGAGGTGATGGCGCTTGCGGATTGCTTCGAACTCCTGCCCGTATGCCCGGAAGTGGCGGGCGGGATGCCTATTCCGCATCCCCCTTGTGAGATCGATTCGTCTTCACCGGCGTTGCGCGTAGTCGACAGAGAAGGCTTCGATGTGACCGATCGTTTCGCAGAAGGCGCGCGGCGTTGTGCCGATGCTGTTTGCGCTGCGGGCTGCGGCATTGCGGTGATGAAGGCGAAGAGCCCTTCGTGCGGAAGCGGGCAGGTGTATGACGGGAGCTTTTCCGGTACCCTGGTTCCAGGATGGGGCGTCGCCTCCGCGTTGCTGCGGGAGCGGGGCATCCGCGTTATCGATGAAACGCAGCTCGATCTGCTGCCGTGAGGATGCGTCGCCTTCCGTGCAACATCGTGGACTGCGGTGGGCTGACGGAGGTCGAACGGGTGCGCCCGTGCATCGATTCCGATTGCCTCCCTTATCCGATGCGCACCCGAAGCGCCCCCATATGGCATGGCGGTATTTCGAAGCCAGGCGATTCGTGAACTTGAGAAGAAAATACTCCTCTGCAGCGGATAGTTTGGTATACTGCAATGGCTGAAAAGGCGGGACGTGGCGCAGTTTGGTAGCGCGCCTGCTTTGGGAGCAGGATGTCGCAGGTTCGAATCCTGTCGTCCCGACCATCTTGCCTGCAGCATGAAAACGCGGGTGTAGTTCAATGGTAGAGCTCCAGCCTTCCAAGCTGATAACGCGGGTTCGATTCCCGTCACCCGCTCCATGGAGCATTCAGGACCCATCGCATGCGGTGGGTCCTTTTCGTCGTTCGGCGGGTAATCGGGCTGGTGCTGGCGAATCCAGGGCATCCTTCCCGATGGCTCCTCGGTCGGGATTCGCCGGCAACTGTTTCGGCTTGCAAGCTATGGGCGCCAGGGTGGATGCCCTGGCTCCATCGGGTGGGCTTTCGCCGAAACCTTTGGCGTTAATCCGTTTTTCGTTCATTCTCAAACGCTTTGTCGGGCATCGTTTTTCATAATAAGGCTCTCTAATATTGTGGGATTTCTTCCGCACCCCGTTTCGGGGGAGTTTTGCAAAGGAGTCAGGAGCACGGATGCCACGGAGCAATAGTCGAACCCTCGAATCCAGTCGATTCCAGCGTTTCCTCGCGGTACTGTTTTCCTTGGTGCTTGCGGTATCCCTTTGCCCTCTTCCCTCGTATGCCGATGAAGGCGAGGGGGCATCGGCAACCCTCGACGGGGTTTCGGATGGGCAAGGGGCGGCTGAATCCGTTTCCGATGTCCCTGCAGGAGATGGCGTGGCTGAACCCGAAGCCGATTCCGGTGATAGCCCCGAATCGGATGCTTCGCTCGAAGCGCAATCCGATGAAGCGGTTGCACAGGAGGCAGTCCTCCGCGTCCTCGGCGATGCGAACGATGCAAGGTATTCCCTTGAAACGGTCAACGCCTTCGGCTGCGAGATCGAGGGTGTCGAGGCGAAGGCTTCGGCTTCGGATGCCTGGAGCGCGCTTTCCTTCGAGGATGGTGCCCCTTGGGCGCAGGAGGAAGCCGTGCAGCTGTGCCTGCCCGACCTGCGCGATTCCGTCGACCCCGCCATGCTGGAGCAGGTGGGAAGCGATTCCCTCTATGACCTGCGCTTGAATGCGTCGGGTGCATCCTACGAGCTCCATGCGGTCTGCTTCGACGGAGTTGAATCCATGCGGATCTGCTGGGATGCGCAAAACGGCATCCCCTTCTTGGAGATGGGCCATTCTGACGGAAGCGTTTCGAGCACGCTCGAGGCGGAGATCGCTGCCCGTGATGCGGAAAAGGCGGAAGAGGGGCAGGATGCCGTTTTGGAGGCGCAGGCCGATCCGCAGGATCCTGCGGATGCGGACGCCTCGGGCGATGAGGCGGTTGCAGGACAGGAAGCGGATGCCGGTCAGGCAGAAGCCGATGCGCAGGATGCCGTTTTGGAGGCGTCTTCCGATGACGGGGATCCCCGAGACGGCGTGGAACCTTCCGGCAAAGAGGATGTCCTGCTGGACGTGCAGGAATCCGAAGAGCTGACCGGCATCGATTCGTCCCGTGCTGGTATCGACTATGCCGAAGGCGAGGTGCTGGTCTTCCTGGAAGACGGTATGTCCGTTACCGAAGTCGAGGATATGCTGGATGAATCCCCCGCTTCGGAAACTCAGCAGATCACCGACCAGGATTTGGTGGCTGCAGAGTTTTCCGGCGACCGGATCGTATCCGACGGCGTCATCGATCCCGGTGTCGTGGTGCAGTTGGAGCCGGAAGTGAGCGTTCCCCAGGCGGTTGCGGAGCTCTCCAAGCAGGAGGGCGTGGTTTCCGTATCCCCGAACTATCTTTTCCAGACCTTCGAAGGGGAGTCGGACGGATCGGGGGACGAATCGGTGGGAACCGCCTCAGATGAGGAGAGGGTGTTCGATTCGAGCGCTCACGAGAAGAATAAGGCTGCCGAAGACAGCATCAACCTTCCCGGGGCATGGAAGCTGGAGAAATCCGAGCACAGCGTGACGGTTGCCGTGGTGGATACCGGGTGCGATGTGGGTCATGAAGACCTGGCCGGCAATGTGGTGGCGACCTATAACGCCTTCGATAAGTCCGAGGATGTGACCGATGATGACGGCCATGGAACCCATGTTGCGGGCATCGTGGCGGCCCAGGCTGGCAATGGCGTGGGCGTTGCGGGGGTCAGCTACAATGCCGGCATCGCCCCCATCAAGGTGATGGATGGCGACGGGGTGATGAAGTCCTCCTATGTGATCGACGCGCTCGAATGGGTGATTCAGAACAAGGATGCCTACAACATCCGCGTGGTGAACATGAGCTTGGGCACCCTCGGCCTTTCGAGCGATAACATGGGCAATGCCCTGTGCCGGCAGATCGACGCCGTGAAGGATGCGGGCGTGCTGGTGGTTGCGGCTGCGGGTAATGCAGGTGATGGAAAAACAGTTCCCAATACCGCCTATCCTGGCGATTACGATGCCTGCCTGAGCGTCATCAACCTGGGCGGCACCGATTTCTCGAGTCGCTATTCTTCTTCGAACTACAACATGCCGGGCACTACCGAATCCACCCCGAACGCCACGAAGGATATCAGCGCTCCCGGCACGAGGATCTGCAGCACGTATCAGGGCGGCTATGCGCTTTTGACCGGCACGTCCATGGCGTCTCCCGTGGTCGCGGGCGTGGCGGCGCTCTGCTTCGCGGCCGATCCCTCCCTTTCCCCCGACGATGTGATCGGTGTGCTTGAGGGGACCGCAACCGATCTAGGGGCTGAAGGCTGGGACGAGGAAACCGGCTATGGACGCGTGGATGCCGAAGCGGCGCTTCGGCAGGTGATGGGCCTGCCCGAACCTGAACCAGAGCCTGAGCCGGAACCTGAACCGGAGCCCGAGCCGGAGCCAGAACCGGTGAAGGTGGACCTGCCCGAAGCGAAGACCGGTCTTATGTGGACCGGCAAGGAACAGTTTGGTGTCGTGGCTGATGGGGAAGCGTACACCGTTGAAGGTGGTAGCGCCACTGCAGTCGGTCGCTACACGGCGACGGTGAGCCTGAACGACGGCTACGTTTGGTCGGATGGTACCATCGATTCCAAGCAGGTGGAATGGTCTATCGGCGGGAAGATCGACTCCACAAGTGCGACCCAAGTGACGCTTTCGAAGACTTCGTACACGTATACGGGCAAGGCCCTGAAGCCTTCCGTGACCGTTTCCGTCAATGGGGTTGCCCTGAAATCGGGAACTGACTACAAGGTCGCCTATTCGAACAACGTGAATCCCGGCAAGGCGAGCGTGAAGGTGACGGGTGCTGGGCTCTATTCGGGCACCGTAACCAAGACCTTCCAGATTGCGGCGCTGCCCCTTTCCAAGGGAACGTGCTCGCTTTCCTATACCGCCGCCATGAAGACGGGCAAGGCCCTGAAGCCTTCCGTGACCGTGAAGTATTCGGGGAAGACCCTGAAAGCCGGAACCGATTACACGGTGTCGTACAAGAATAACGTCAATGCGGGCACGGCAACGGTAACGGTGACCGGCAAGGGGATCTACGGAGGAACCCTGAAACGTTCCTTCACCGTCTTCGGCAAGTTCAGCGGTTGGAAGCAGTATTCGGGAAAGTGGTATTACGGGTCGGGTGGCGCGCTCGCATCGGGGTGGCGCAGCATTTCCGGGAAGTGGTATTACTTCCACAAGACCACAAGGGCTATGTTGACGGGGGTTGTCCAGGTGTCCGGAAAGTATTATTTCCTTGGGTCCGATGGTGCGCAGCGTACCGGTTGGCAGAAGTCCGGGGGCTACTGGTATTACTTCGGGGAATCCGGCGGCGCTGCGAGCATCGGTTGGAAGAAGATCGGCGGTACCTGGTATTACTTCAAATCCAACGGCAGGATGGTGACGGGAACCGTGACCATCGACGGCACGCGCTACCGCTTCGCGTCTTCGGGAGCCTGGATAGGCTAGGTCCGCAGGGCTTTCGTTCCTAAATGATAGAATGGGGGTGTCCGATCGGTTTCGGGCGCCCCTTCCCCTTGCCTGGTTTCATGCCTGCTCGCCCTGAAAGGCGGGAAGGCGCGCAAACAAGAAGGCGGCACCGGCTTTCTCGCCGATGCCGCCTTTTTCGTGGCTTGATTCGCTTCGCGGTGTCCGCTTGGGGCTGCGGGACGTATTTCCTAGACGGTGCCCATGTTCCAGGAGTTCAGGTATGCGACCTGCTCTTCGGTGAGGACGTCGATTTCAACGCCCAGGGTGGCGAGCTTTACGCTTGCGATCTCGCTGTCGATTTCTTCGGGGACCACGTAGCAGCCGGGCTTCATTTCGGCAGCATGCTTGACCATGTATTCGGCGCACAGTGCCTGGTTGGCGAAGCTCATGTCCATGACGTTTGCGGGATGGCCTTCGGCGCCGGAGAGGTTGACCAGGCGTCCTTCGGCAAGAAGGATGATGGTGCGCCCGTCTTCGAAGGTGTATTCGTCCACCATGGGCTTGATGGTTTCCTTCTTGACGCAGTGCTCTTCCAGCCAGGGGATGTTGATCTCGCTGTTGAAATGGCCCGAATTGCAGATGATCGCGCCGTTCTTCATGTTCACGAAGGAGGATTCGTCGATGACGTTCAGGTTACCCGTGACGGTGCACCAGACATCAGCGTACTTCGCCGCTTCTGCGCAGGGCATGACGCGGAAGCCGTCCATGTGGGCTTCGAGCGCCGCGGTGGGATCGACCTCGCAGACGATGACGTTGGCGCCCATGCCGGCTGCGCGTTTTGCCAGGCCCTTGCCGCACCAGCCGTAGCCGGAGACGACGAAGTTGCGGCCTGCGAGCAGGCGGTTGGTCAGGCGGATGATGCCGTCCAGGGTGGACTGGCCGGTGCCGTAGCGGTTGTCGAAGAAATGCTTGGTCTTCGCATCGTTGACCGCGATGATGGGGTAGCGCAGGGCGCCGTCCGCCGCCATCGCTTCCAGGCGGATGACGCCGGTGGTGGTTTCCTCGGTGCCGCCGATGATCTGCTTTAGGGCGTCAGGGCGGCTTTCATGGATGCGGCCCACCACGTCGGCGCCGTCGTCCATGGTGATCTGGGGCTTGCTGTCGATGATCGCATCGATGTGCTTGTAGTAGGTTTCGGTGTCCTCGCCCTTGATGGCATAGACGTCGATGCCGTATTCGGAAACGAGCGCTGCGGCGGTATCGTCCTGAGTGGACAGCGGGTTGCTTGCGCACAGGTGCACTTCGGCACCGCCTGCCTTGAGGGTGCGCATCAGGTTGGCGGTTTCGGTGGTGACATGCAGGCAAGCGCCGATGCGAACGCCCTCCAAGGGCTTTTCGCGTTCGAAGCGTTCGCGGATGCTTGCGAGTACGGGCATGTCGCGGTCTGCCCACAGGATGCGCTGGACGCCCGCTTGCGCCAGGCTCATATCCTTGACATCAGAGCTCATGTGCCATTCCTTCCGTTTGGTTGTTGTCGGGATCGGTTTCCCATCGTGCAGGGTATCACAGCTAGGCGCACGGTGCCGTCGTGCAAAGGCGCTTTTCACGATACGCCCTGGACGTTTCCTGCGGGAAGCTTGCTTTTTCTTTCGGAATGGTGGCGGGTTTGCGGCGATACAATGGTAAAGCGTGCCTTCCGGGCATGCTACGCGTGGGAGACCGTATAATCACGAACGGTGGAATGCCCCATTGGCAAATCCGATAGACGGCATGCGGCACCTTGATGCCTCCGTGTTGCGAGTTCCGCATGTGCCGTGCCGCAGACGAAAAGGAGCCGTGCCGCTCAAATGATCTCACAGATGTCATTCGTCGATATCTTCAATATATGCGTGTTCATCATGTTCACGTGCTGTTATTCGTATCAGCTCTTCTATGTCCTGGTTACCCTCGCGCGCAAGCCCAAGCAGCTTACCGCGAAGGCGAACCATCGCTATGCCGTGATGATTTCTGCGCGAAACGAGAGCGCGGTCATCGCCGACCTGCTGCGCAGCATCCGCAAGCAGAGCTATCCGGCCGAGTTGATCGACATCTTCGTCATCGCGGACAACTGCACCGACAACACCGCGCAGATCGCCCGCGACAACGGGGCGATCGTCTTCGAGCGCTTCAACAAGGAGCTGATCGGCAAGGGTTATGCGCTCGACTATGGCTATAAGCTCATCCAGGAGCAGTATTCCGATCGCAGATACGAGGCGTATTTCGTCTTCGATGCCGACAACGTGCTCGATGAGAACTATTTCCGCGAAATGAACAAGGTCTACGATGCGGGTGCACCGGCCAGTACAAGCTATCGCAATTCCAAGAATTTCGACAGCAATTGGATTTCTGCGGGCTATGGCGTGTGGTTCATGCGCGAGGCGAAGTACCTGAGCCAGTCGCGCCTGACCCTCAACACCAGCTGTGCGGTTTCCGGCACCGGTTTCTTCATCGCGGCGCGCGTGCTGGAAGAGGCGGGTGGATGGAAGTGGCATCTTCTGACCGAGGATATCGAGTTCTCCACGCAGTGCATCATTTCCGCAAAGCGCATTTCCTATTGCCCTACGGCGGTCCTGTACGACGAACAGCCCACGACCTTCCGCGATTCCTGGAACCAGCGCTTCCGTTGGGCGAAGGGCTTCTACCAGGTGTTCGGCCGTTACGGCCTGAAGCTGGCAAAGGGCATCTTCACCAACCCGAAGGGCTATCGCTTCGCCTGTTACGACATGCTCATGACCATCGCCCCCGGCATGCTCATGACCGTCATCGCGGTAACCTTGAACCTGGTCATCCTGATCCTGGCGCTCACCGGCAGCATGACCACGGGATCGGCGGTGGCATCGAGCCTTTCCTCGGTGATGTTCTGCATCCTCAATTACATGCTCATCATGTTCATGTTCGGGGTGCTTACCGTGTTCACCGAATGGGATAACATCCGCACCACTACGGCGAAGAAGGTGAAGTACATGTTCACCTTCCCCTTCTTCATGATCACCTATATCCCCATCGCCCTGGTGGCCCTGTTCAAGAAGGCATCGTGGAAGCCCATCAAGCACACCATCTCGGTCGATGTCGACGAGTACTCGTCCTCGGGGGCGTCGAAATAGACGCCTATCGCACGCAGCCGGCGCCCCGCAAAACGGGGTGCCGTTTGGTTTTCGGGAGGTTTGAGCTGGTTTTCTTGCAGCTTCCCGCAGCGTATCCGCACGCTTTCGGTAAGCCTGCTTGCCTACACTCGACTCGAAGGCAGATGCTTTGCGAGGGGGTGGAAGCGATGGAAGAGGGGGCTCTTGCTTCGGTTCGCAGGTATGCAGAGGCGACCGGGTATGTGCTGGCGGAGTTGCTTTGGCCGACGCGCTGCGCCCTGTGCGAATCCCCCGGCAGCCTGCTCTGCGAACCTTGCAGGATGTCGCTGCCCTACATCGATTTGTGGAAGGCGTGCCCCCGTTGCGGTGCGCCCTTCGGATGGCGGCAGTGCACCGAATGCAACGGGTTCGCACTCGAGCGCATGGGCCTTGAGCAGCTTCCCTATGAAGCCTGCGTCTCTGCTGTGATGTTCGACGATGCCGCTGCCCGGATCGTGCGCCGTTTCAAGGATGCGGGGGAGCAGGGGCTGGCAGCGCATATCGCGTACATGATGGCCTGCGCTATCCCCCCGGGCTGGCTGTGTTCTGCGGATGTACTCACCTGTGTGCCCACCACCGATGCCGCAAGGCGTCGCCGCGGTTTCGATCATTGCGAGCTCTTCGCAAGGGAATGCGCGCGCCTTCTGAACCTGCCCTTCGAGGGGCTGCTCGAGCCCGGTCGCGCGAGGGATCAGCGCAGGTTGGGCCGTTCGGGCAGGCTGGAGAATGCCAGGGGCCGTTTCGGAGCTTCGGATGCCTGCAAGGGAAGGGCTGTGATCCTCATCGATGACGTGCTGACTACGGGGGCGACCTTGCTTTCCGCTTCGGATTCCCTGAAACGAGCAGGTGCGCAATCGGTGCGGTGTGCAAGCTTCGCCCGCGTGTATTGATACAGCGAGTGGGAATATCGGGCGTTCAATCTGGTAGAATCGAGGGGCTGGAAATTCCGGGTTCTCGCCGACGGGCTCTCCTTTCTGCCTTATCCGAAATTCTGGCTCAGACTGTTCTAAAAACGACACTTGGAGGCCAAATAGTATGAAACGTACGGTCAAGGTGATTGTCGCCTTTGCCGCAGCGCTTGCCTTGGCGTTTGCGTTCTGCGGTTGCACGGCAACTACCGGTTCCTACACCCCGGAAAAGAAGGAAGCAAGCGTGAAGGCTCCTACGATCGGTGAGGATGGGACCCTGCGTGTCGGCGTGAATTCCTCCAATGCCCCCTTTTCCGCACAGGTTTCCGGCAGCATCGTGGGCATCGATGTCGATATGGCTGCGGCTCTTGCCGACCAGATGGGCCTTGAGCTGGAAATCGTCGATGTGGGCAGCGATCCCGAATCCGCTCTGGAAAAGGGCACGGTCGATATCGTGATGGGCCTTGCTTCCACCGACACCACCGTTTCCTGCTGGATGAGCGATCCGTACATCAGTTCGGCTTCTGCGATCTTTGCGGCAGATGACAAGGCCGAGGTGCCCACTGCCGATACCAAGGACCTGACAATCGAAGCAACTGCATCCTCCATGAGCGCATGGGAAGTCTCCAATCAGTTCGGCGACGACGCCCTTAAGTCCGTCGACAAGCTGAAGGTGGCCTTCGAGGATCTGGCATCCGGAAAGGTCGATTATGTTGCCGCCGATGCAATCATCGGTTCCTATATGGCGCATGCCAATTCCTATGAAGCCCATATGGTCTGCATCATGGAAACCCCAACGGATTACTGCATCGGTGCCTCTTCTTCCAATACCGACCTGCAGAAGGCCGTCAATGATGCCCTTGATGTGCTTTCCAAGGATGGCATCGTCAAGGTGATCGAGAAGAAGTGGTTGGGCTTCGCCCTCGATCTTGATTCCGCCCAGAAGACCGAAGGTGCCGACAAGCAGGATTCCGATCAGGACGGAAAGAGCGAAGCCGTTGATGCCGCCGCCGAGTCCGCCGACACCGGTACTGTTGGTTCCAATGCGGTGGAGATCGTGGACGACGGTTCTACCCAGGGTTAATCCTTTCTGGCTGCAATGACGTTTCGAAGCGCACGCGGGTGTTCTGCGTGCGCTTTTGATTTGTCGTCGCTACTGGCGGGCTGTTCCGTCCGCTTGGCGCATCTCGGTTTCCTTTTGCCTCCTGCAAGAAAGATAGGATGCCGGCTCGCTTGCCGGCATCCTATCTGTAAAGTCTGTAAAGGCTGGCGTTTGGAGGTCCTAGCTGAGGAAGTCTTCCAGGATCTCCGCCTCCGCCTCTTCCGGGGTGAGTCCCAGAGTCTGCAGCTTGATCAGCTGCTCGCCCGCGATTTTGCCGATTGCAGCCTCATGGAACAGGATGGCGTCTTCGTGGTCGGCTTCGATGGCGGGGACCGACTTCACGCGGCCGTTGCCCATGATGATGGAGTCGCACTGCACGTGTCCTCGGCAAGCCGCCTTGCCCACGACCAGCGGGGCGAATACTTGGGAGGAATCGTCCTTAGCGACAGATCGGCTGACCACCTGGACGCTGCTGTCGTCGCCGTTGAGTTCGAAGAGCTGGTTGCTCACGACGGTCTGGTTGCCATGGGTCATCAGCTTTTCGGTGACGATCATCTTCGCGCCGGCTTCCAGGTAGGCTTCGGTTTCCCTGTTGCTCGAGCTGACGCCGCCCAGCTGGGAAAGCTCCATCTCGCAGAAGGAGTTTTCGGCCATGTATACCTTGGTGACCGGGTTGAGGATGCGCACGCCGTCGGGATCGCCTTCTCCATAATGGGCTTCGACGTACTTCACGCGGCTGTTCTTGCCGATATGGAAGGTGTGGATGCCGTCGTGCTCGCTCTGCTCTTCGCACTCGTTATGTATGCCGCAGCCTGCAACGATATTGACGTCGCAGTCGTCGCCGATATGGAAGGTGTTGTATACCAGGTCCTTCACGCCGGCTTCCGTGACGATGACGGGGATGTAGCAGGTTTCCCCGCGCGTTCCATCCTTCACGTAGATGTCGATGCCGGGTTGGTCTTCCTTCGTGCAGATCTCGATGTTGGCGCTGGAGTTGCGCGTGACGAGCTTGCCGTTCTTGCGGATGTTGTAAGCGCCCTTGGGCATTCCATGCAGGTTCGCGATGGTCGCAAGCAGGCTCTCGTCGATGGGGGACAGGTCTACTGCCATGATGACGCCTCCTTATCCGTTGATATTCTCGTTGATGGTGATGTCATGGCCGTGCAGCAGGTTGCAGCCGGGGCCGAGGTTGTGATGCCTGTTGAAGGTGATCTGGGGCATGATCTCATCCAGGGTGCCCATGGCCTCGAGCTTGCCGTTGCCCATCAGGATCACCTGGTCGGCCAGCTGGATGATACGTTCCTGATGGCTGATGATCACGATGCTGCGGCCTCCCTGCGCTTTATGGATGTCGCGGAAGGTTTCGGTCAGGCGGTCGAAGCTCCATAGGTCGATGCCCGCTTCGGGTTCGTCGTAGATGGCCAGCTTGGGGTCGCGGGCCAGGATGGTCGCGATCTCGATGCGTTTCACCTCGCCGCCGGAAAGGCTCTTGTCGACTTCGCGGGTGAGGAAGTCGGCGCTGCAGAGGCCCACCTTGGAAAGGTACTGGTTGCACGACATCATGGGAAGCCTTTCGCCGGCGGCGATCTCGAGCAGCTTCTTCACCTTCATGCCCTTGAAGCGTGCGGGCTGTTGGAAGGCGTATCCCATGCCCAAGCGGGCCCTCTCGTCGATTTCCATATCGGTGATGTCGGTGCCGTTGAACAGGATGGTTCCGCTTGTGGGTTTCTCGATGCCCATGATCAGCTTTGCAAGGGTTGACTTCCCTCCGCCGTTGGGGCCGGTGATGACGATGAACTTGTCATCTTCGATGGTCAGGGAGACATCGTCGATGATGCGCTTCGTTTCCGTGGACCCTTCGGAGACGGGAACCTCGAAAACGATGTTGCGAAGTTCGAGCATTGTTCTCTTCCTCTCGTTTCAGGCAGCCGTTCGCTGCCGGGCGCATTGGTGCGCGCCCCGTGCCCGTTTCGCCCTTCCAGGCGAGGGCAGCCTTTTTTCTTGCCTTAATTGTAAGCTAGCAAGTAACAATTGCAATCCAAGGGCAGTGACCGCGATCGCCTTTCGCGGCGAATGGCGGTATCTTCCGGTTGGCGCCTGCCGGTGGATTATTCCTAGGGCTTTCGCGTTCGGCTTGCCACTGCCTTATAATCACTTGCGAAAGGCGGTGGCTCAGGTGTTGCAGGAAAACGGTATCAGATTCCCTTCCCTTCAGGAAGACGGTGACGAAGTTGTCATACAGGCGGGCTGCGTAAGGGCTTTTGAAGAGGCTTCTTCCCAAAGCGCGCATCTGGAAAGCGGTGACATCCAAGCTGCTTGCGATAATGCCTGCGATGCCGAATCCTTCCGATCTCCTGTGGCAGACTGCCCGGCGGTTGCGCCTTCGGATGCCGGCCAGGTGCGCTCGGAGGGCATGGTTACCACCGAGGAAGACCTGAAGGAACAGATCCCCTTTTCGGGCATGCGCAGGGTCATCGTGATCCTTGCGGTGGCAGCGATCGTCGCCATGGTCGCGTATTGCCTGATCAACCGGTAAGTCCGGCGCGGTTCCGTATTTCGGCGGACCGGGTCTGAAAGGATATCGAGATGTTTGACGAACAGAACAGGGACAAGAAGGACCCGTTGAGCCTCGATGGAGCGTGGTCGAATGAAACCCAGCGCTTCGAAGCCATTTTCACGCCGCCCCGTGGAAAGGACGGCCATGCCATCAAGACCGATTGGAGCGATGAGGCTTCTCCGGTGCCAGCCCCCGAGGCAAAGCACGAGCCCCCGCGAACCCCCCCTAAGAAGGTCACGGTAGGCGGCAAGCATGCGGCACATGCGGCTGCGGCCCCTGTCTCCAAGGGGGAGAAGCGCCGCCAGGCGGAAAAGGAGCGCCTCGAGAGCATGCCCGAGCATATCGCCAAGGGCGTGCGCATGCGCAAGGTGCTGCTTATCGTGCTTCTCCTGCTCGTCGTGGTGCTGGTTGCCATCGCGGTCTTCGCCGGTGGCATGATGGTGACGCAGAATTCCCAGGCGGTCCAGGAAACCACCCAGGATGTGGCCGGTGAAGTGGAAGCCGAAAAGGGCAAGGTCGCGGAAGGCGGCCGCACGACCGGTAAGACCAAGGTGCCCGACCTGACCGGCCTGTTCGGCAAGACCCAGGACGAGGCGATCGAATACTTGGGTTGCGGTGCCACGGTCTCCAGTACCCAGGAAATCAACGAGGAGGGCAACCCTGTCAGGTGGAAGGTGAGCCTGGTGCTGACCGAGGAGCCCTCGGATTCCAAATCCGGTACGCCGACGGTGTACCTTGATTTCGATCCTGACGGGAAGGTGATCAACGCGGGCTATTCCGCCGCCACTGCCAGCTTGGGTTATGGTGCGCTGAGCTTTTCCGATATCGTCAATAACGAGCACATCATCGAGCAGACCCTTTCCGAGGCGGGTGTGAGCGTCGAAGAGGGGGCGGTGGCCCTTCCCGAAGACGCTTCGAGTTATCAAACCTATGCATCCGATGGAACCACCCTGGTCCGTGAGAGCTGTCATTTCAGCGGAACCGGAACGAAGGCGGATGGCGTCGAGGTGGATTGGTCGGGTGTGCTGACCTACGACTACACTGCGGCTAACGCGAGCAGCAACCTTGCCGATACCGTGCGCCAAGTGTACGTATATGTGAATTCCAAGTAAGGGAAAGGCCGAAGGGGTGCGACCTGGTCGCGCCCCTTTGCTTCGATTGTGGAAAAAGCGTGGTGGAGAGAACGAATCTTCCAAACATTTCCCACCGTGCTACAATGACAAAGCTGTGTTAATCAAGCGGGGTTAAGCCCCCACCTGTTTCGGCGCTTCGGGCTGCTGATGGGTTGTATGGATAAGTGCCGATGCGGCATCATGCAACCTGGGGTTTTGCCGCAGGTTTTTTGTTTGTATGGCCCGGTTTCCGGGTCCAGGAAAAGGAGGTGGGTGCCATAGCTACCCAAGAGCCGCGTATCAATGAAGCTATCAACGCACGCGAGGTGCGCCTGATCAGCTACGATGGCGAACAGATGGGTATCTGCCCACTCAGTGAAGCGCAGCGCGTAGCCGACCTGAACGATATGGATCTGGTCGAAATCGCTCCGAATGCCACGCCTCCTGTCTGCCGAATCATGGATTACGGCAAGTACAAGTACGATCAGGCGATCAAGGCGAAGCAGGCTCGCAAGAAGCAGAGCAAGATCGAGACCAAGGAAATGAAGTTCCGTCCGAAGATCGACGTGGGCGACTACACCACCAAGAAGAAGCATGTGCTCCGCTTCTTGGAATCTGGATGCAAGGTCAAGATCACCATCATGTTCCGTGGTCGCGAAATGGCCCATCCCGACCAGGGCCTGAGCATCCTCGAGCGTCTGGCAGACGATTTGAAGGATATTGCGGTTATCGAAAGCCAGCCCAAGATGGAAGGCCGCAATATGCATATGCTGATCGCACCGCTGCCTAGCACGGTGAAGAAGAAGGAAGCCGCCAAGAAGGGCGAAGCTTCGAAGGACGAATAACAAGAAAGGAACGGAATCATGCCTAAGATGAAGACCCATCGCGGTACTGCAAAGCGCTTCCGCGTCACCGGCTCCGGCAAGATCATGCGCTCCAAGGCTTACAAGAGCCACATCCTCACCAAGAAGAGCCCTAAGCGCAAGCGTAATTTCCGTCACGACACCGAGATTGCTTCTGCAGACTACAAGGTAGTCGCTCGCAACCTGGGTCGTCGCTAGAGAATAAGAAGGAGGATAAAACATGCCTCGTGTAAAGCGTTCTGTTCACGCACATAAGAAGCGCCGCACTATTCTGAAGCGCGCATCCGGTTACTATGGCGCAAAGTCCCGTTCCTATCGCGCTGCTAAGGAACAGGTCCAGCACTCCCTGCAGTACCAGTACCGCGATCGCCGCAACAAGAAGCGCGAGATCCGTCGCCTCTGGATCACCCGTATCAACGCTGCCGCCCGTCTGAACGGCATGAGCTACTCCACGTTCATGAACGGCCTGAAGAAGGCAGGTGTCGAACTGGACCGCAAGGTTCTGGCCGATATGGCTGTAAACGATGCCGCTGCGTTCGCCGCTCTGGTGGAAGTATCCCGCAAGGCTCTGGCATAAGTCCTTCAAGGTTATACCTATACCGAAGCACTCAATGGACCCTCGAGCAGGGTCCATTTCTTTATTTCCGGGGGATTAGAAAGGAGCGTTTGCCTGCTTCTTGGACGTGGAAGGCGGATAAGCTGGGGAAAGGGTGGGGTATCGGGTATCATTGCCAGTATCAGTTACGCGTTCGACCCCCGATTGATTGGGAGGACCTCATCATGGATTGGTTCATTGCGGCAGATTCTTCCTGCGATTTGTTTCCCAGCCAGTTTTCCGACCAGGGCTTTGGAATCAACCCTGCCGAAGAGGCGGGCATTCCTGCGATAGAGGGCGCCCCTTCGATTGGCTTCGAAACGGTTCCCTTCGTCATGCGCGTGGGGGAAACCGACTTCGTCGATGACGAGAACCTGGATGTCGACACCATGCTGACTGCGATGGAAAACGAGCCGGAGGTGAGCACCACCGCCTGCCCTTCCCCTCAGTCCTGGGTCGACCTTTTCCAGAAATCCGACCAGGTGGTGGCAATCACCATTTCCGAGCGCCTCTCGGGTAGCTTCGAGAGTGCAAGCGTTGCCAAGAACATGGTGCTCGCCGACCATCCCGACAAGAAGATCGCTATCATCAATTCCTGTTCTACAGGGCCCGAGATCGCCCTGTGCATCGATTTGATGGCGAAATGCATCCGTATGGGCGATTCCTTCGATGAAGTTGTCGCGAAGGCGCAGGCATTCGTCGATGAGACCAGGACCGTATTCTCGCTTTCTTCTTTCAACAACCTGGTGAAGAACGGCCGTATCCCCAAGCTGGTCGGCTTCCTTGCAGGCAAGTTGGGCGTGTGGGGCATCGGTATCGGCAGCGATAAGGGCGAGATCATCCTGAAAGGCAAGGCCCGTGGTGCAGCGAAGTGCATCAAGATCATTACCGAGGACATGTTCTCACGTGGCTATAACGGCGGCAGGGTGCTCATTTCCCATTCCCTGAACCCCGACTTCGCCCAGAAGGTCGCATCGGCCATCAAGGAGCATTGGAGCACGGCGAAGGTGGATATCATCCCTTGCCGCGGCCTGGATGCCTTCTATGCCGAACGAGGCGGCGTGATTATCGGATACTAAAGGGATAGTCGCAGGTGCCGGGTCGTGACCCGGCACCGTGTGCAAACGGTCGATATCGCAAAAAAGAGGGTTCCGATCTTCATGGATCGGAACCCTCTTTCGTTTCGACTGTGAAGCAGAAAACGAATGCTATTCGTCTTCTTCCTCGTCATCGCATTCGTCATCGCATTCGGCAACGTGGGCGACGTATTCTTCGGCCGCCCGGAGTGCGTTTCCGGTTTTTCCCTCAACAACCTTGATGCCCTGCTCTTCGAAAGCGGTACGTGCAGAATCGCTGATCTCATCGCAGATGAGGACATCGACGTCCATCTTGCGCATCAGGTCTGCGTGCTCCTCGGGGGATACCCCCTGTTCGGGCATATTCTGGGAAGCAACGATCTGACAGCTGATCGTTGTGTAGTAGTTGAAGTTCTGACTCTGAATGAATGAGCTCGCGATTTCCAGACCGCGACTTGCAACGGCAATCCTCATGTTGTCTCCTTTGATTCCCACCAGGAATAGTAAAGCGGAAAGGAAAAACGGTCTCAAGAAATAATCGACAACGGGGTTTTATTTGCCCCTATTCGGTTGCATTTTCCAGGGGAGATGAATATTTCGGAATCGTTTCGTATGCGAAGGGGTCCGTCTAGCGCTTTCTGCGTTTCGTGGAATGGTCTTTCTTTTCAGAAGGCTTCTTGCCTTGCGGTGAAATGGGTTTTTTCTTTCGTTGGGGCGTACCTATCTTTTCTGCAGAGGGGTTTGCCCTTCGCTCCTTGCGGGCCTGCTTCCTGCGCTCCGTTTTCTTCAGATGCGCTTCGTATTCGCGCAATGCAGCGGCAAGTTCGGGGTCGTTTTTCGCGTTGCGTTTCGTGGCCCGCCTTGCAAGGGCGCGGTCGCTTTCTTGCGAGGCGAAACCCTGTACGCGGTAGCGCTCGATATGTTGGCCCAGCAGCTTTTCGATCTGCGAGAGCTCGCGATCGTTTTCGGGGCAGATGAAGGTAAAGGCGCATCCTGCGGTTCCGGCTCGTCCGGTCCTTCCCACGCGGTGGATGTAGTCGTCTGCCTGCAGGGGGATGTCGTAGTTCACGACGAGCCCGATGCTTTTCAGGTCTATACCGCGTGCGAGTACGTCTGTGGCAACGATTATGCTCACCTTGTGTTGCGCGAAGTCATCGAGTGCCGATCTGCGTTGGGCTTGGCTCTTCCCCGAATGGATGCACGCGGCACCGTATCCCCACGAAAGCAGGTGATCCAGAAGCGAATCGGCCCTGCGTTTGGTGCGGACGAACACGATGGTCTGCTGCGGGGGCTGTTCTTCCAGAAGCGCTTTGAGCAGCTGGGGTTTGCAGCGATGGTCGACCTCGATGGCGAATTGCCGTACGGTGCTTGCGGGAAGCTGTGCAGGATTCTGGTCGATAAGGCAAGGGTGGTCCAGATAGCGTTCGAAGCGCTTTTTCGCCTTGCCGTCGATGGTTGCGGAAAAAAGCAAGGTTTGGCGCTTTTCCGGGCAGGCGCCGATGATCTGCCGTACCTGGGGGAGGAATCCCATGTCGAGCATCCTGTCGGCTTCGTCCAAAACCAGCTTGCCGACCGATGCGAGGGAAAGGCGGCCCGATTCATGCAGGTCGATGATCCTGCCGGGGGTGCCGATGACTACGTCTGCTCCTGCTTGGAGTGCGCGCACCTGCTCTGCAGGGTCGACGCCTCCCACGACGCAGCAGACGCGCTGTGACAGGCATCCTGCGATGGTTCGGCATATCCCTTCGATCTGCTCGGCAAGTTCCCTGGTGGGGGTGAGGATGAGCAGGAAAGGTCCTGATCGGCCATCCAAGGGGGCGCCGAGCGCATCCATCAGGGGGAGTGCGAAAGCGAGCGTTTTCCCCGATCCGGTTTGCGCGCAGGCAATGATGTCGCTGCCGAGGGTCGCTGCGGGGATGGTCTTTTCCTGTATGGGGGTAGGGTGGGTGAAGCCTAGCTGCGAGACGGCTTCCAGGGCCCGATCGGAAAGATTCAGCTGGCTGAAGTCCGCCATATGGTTATCATCCTCCTGCATAATGACTACGGGTGAGAGTGTATCAGAGGCCAACCAAGCAAGCCTGTCTTCCGAATGCGCCTTTCAGGGGGTGGGAAGAAAAAGCGGAAAGTTTGGAAAAAAGTGCTTGAAAAGGCCTTTCCAGCATGCAATAATAAGCAGGCGCGAAACGCGAAGGACGAAAGTCCCCATAGTCTAGAGGTTAGGACGCGGCCCTTTCAAGGCTGAGACACGGGTTCGATTCCCGTTGGGGGCACCATTGAATGTTCAGACCCTGCTTGCAGGGTCTTTTTTCTTTCCGGTTCAACATCGGCAGGCAAAGGCGCTGTGTGCTGCGAGCGGCTATGACTGCGGCTTGCGCAGGGAAGAGGAGCTCCGGGCGCTTGAGGCGCGACGTCCGCTGGATGGTTCTCGGGGTGTTTGAAAGGAGGTGGCGATGGGAACTCGGCTAAAGCGCTTGGCAAGCCAGTTCGCGATGTTCGCCGGCGTAGGCGGAATCGCCTTCCTTATCGACTACAGCCTTCTTATCATCTTCACCGAGCTGTTCAACATCCATTACCTTGTCAGCACCTCGCTTGCGTTCACTGCCTCGGTTATCTTCAATTACCTCGCAAGCATGAGGTTCGTGTTCACCCATAGGACCGACATCAGCCGCCGCAGGGAATTCATCATCTTCGTGGTCCTTTCGGTTATCGGCTTGCTCCTGAACAATCTGGGAATGTTTTTGGGAGTGAACATCTGCGGCATCGACTACCGTATCACCAAGATCCTCGCGACGGCAGCGGTGACCGTCTTCAACTTCATCACCAGGAAGCTTTTCCTGGACGGTGCCCGCAGGGGTCAGGGAAAGGGCTAGCCGGATTCCCTGTCCGCGTACCCGATCAGGAGGAGAGTAAGACCTGCTGCGGGTTTGCGATTCGGCAGCGTGGGTCTTCGGGCCTTCGGCCCAGGAGGGCAGGGGGTATATTCCCCAACATTCCGAACATCGGTTGATACCCGGATGGAAAACCCCCTGAAGCGCGATTTCAGACTGCGCTTACAGGGGGTTTCGTGCCTGTCGATTTCGCAACAGGGCGGGCAACGCCTGTGCTGCGCCTACTTGGAGAAGGCGTACAGGGCGATGGTCTGGACGATGATCTCGTCGATATCCCAGGGTTTCTCCGAATTGACCGAGGAATAAGGGTCGTTGACCTTCAAATCCCCGTTTTCGTCGAAGCCGGTTATGACGATGAAATGCCCGTCGTCGGTGAAGTCGCCTTCTCCCACGTTGCAGATGACCACCTTGCCGGCATCGAGGGCTTCGCTCAGGGCTGCGCTTTCCACATCGAGCTCGTCGAAGGAGAAGCCGAAGGAAGCCGCCGCGCTGGAGAAGAACTCGTTGAGGGTTCCCTGGTTTTCGGTTTCGAAGCCGTTATCCCGAGCATACTGCGCCATGTCGGCGGGGGTTTGGTCGCTTTCGCCCGTAAGGCCCATGTAGACCATGGACATGGCGGTGGGCCCGCATCCGGTACAGCTGAAGGCGGTGCTGCTGTAAGTGGTGTAACCCCAGCGCTTGTCCCACTGGTAGAGCACAGGGAAGGTGCCCTTGCTTACCGGGTCCTTGTAGGCCTGCCCGTCCTTCTGGGGGTAGTTGCCCGCAAATCCCGCGACGTAGTCGACGGCTTCGGGGTCGGATACGGCAAGCTTGACCAGCTTGTTGGAGACTTCGGGGCCTTCTTTGCCCAAAGCATCGCTGTCTTCGGCGATTCGCTGGAAACGGGCATCGGTTTGGGAGAGGATCGCTGCTTCTTCTGCCCAGTTGTCTTCTACCCCGATGGCTTCAAGACGCGAGGCGACTTCGGATTCGGAAAGTTTGCTGGACTGCGCGATAGTGGCGATCTTCTTCGCGGAGTCCGCTACGTAGGTGCCTTCCGTCTGCTGGTTGCCCACGAAGAAACGCCCTACCACCGATACCGCGGCAACTACGAGCAGCACCGTGAGTACGGCGAGGATGACTCGCGTGGAAATGAGGCTTCCCAGGTTCTGGTCGATTTTCTGGTAGCGCGATTCCGACGAGGTCCTTGTACGTCCTGGGCAGCTCTGCCGTTCCCTGCGGCGGGAGGGGTTCGAATGCCGGGTGCCGCTCCTGCTTCCAGCGGTGTCCTTGCGGCCGGTTCCCCGGGGCCTTTCGGAACGATGGCGGTCCTTCTGCCGTGCACGCTGTGCTGCACGTTCCTGCCTGCTATCGATCGGCTTGTCCGCCATGCGTCCATTTCGGGCGCTTTGGAGCGGGCGCTTCGATAACCTGTCTTCGAAGGCCTGGTTGCTGTTGCCTGCGTCCTCGGGGCGGGATCCCTGCCGGGTGGCGGCACGATAGTCCTGCCTGCCGCGGTATTCGGGGATTTGGGCGCCAGAGGCCCGATGGGCACTCCGGGTAGAAGCCCTGCGCGATTCGTTGCGGCTGCGGCGTGAGCTGCCAGTGCGGCTTTCTTGGGCCCTCATGCGGGCTTGGGCGTCGTCGAAGGCGCTATTCTGCCGTCCTTTGGAGGAAGCCGAGGGGAAGCGATCCGACCTTCTCGAGGCCTGCTGGGCACGCGAGCGTGCCCGCTCCGCCCTTTGGGCAACGCGTGGATCGGTGTATTCGAAATCGTAAGAGTGATTGTCCATCTGCTTCGTCTTTGCTGCGTTTGGGCTTACTCAATCTTCCACATTCTACACCATGGAAGGGGGAAGGCCCGGATGAAGAGGGAAGGGGACCCGATCGGGTCCCCTTCGAAAGGATATACGGAATAGATGCGCATCCTTTTCGCGGATGTCGCGGAGGATGCGTGCTAGGCGACGACCTCGCCTTCCAGGACCACTTCCAGGTTGCGTTCCTTGGAGTCGTATTCTTCGTCCATGTAATGGTCGAATTCGTCGTAGATCTCGTCGCTGGGTTCGCGGGTGAGCAGCGAGACCACCACGATGAACAGGCAGCTGGTCAAGAACGCGGGCAGCAGCTCGTAGATGCCCACGACACCGCCCAGGGGCCTGATGAAGTTGTGCCAGACGATGACCATGATCGCACCGGACAGCATGCCCGCGATCGCGCCCTGCTTGGTGGTGCGGCGCCAGTACAGGCTGAACAGCATGAGGGGGCCGAAGGATGCGCCCAGACCGGCCCATGCGTAGGATACGACGGTGAAGATGACGCTGTTCTCGTTCCAGGCGACCGCGATGCCGAACAGCAGGACCACTGCCAGGGTGATGCGGGAGATGATCAGGACCTGGTTGTCGGTCGCGTCCTTCTTGAAGACGCCGCGGAAGATGTTCTCGGCCACGGAGGAGCCGGTGATCAGCAGGTAGGAGGAGGCGGAGGACATGGATGCCGCCAGGATGCCGGAGACCACGATGCCGCACACGAAGGAGGGGAGCATGATCCTGGACAGGACGATGAAGATATTTTCCGCAGCGGACGCGGTGAGCAGCTGATCGGGGATCAGGTAGCGACCGATGAGGCCGATCATGACCGCGCAGAACATGGAGATGACGACCCATACGATCGCGATGCGGCGAGAGGTGCGGATTTCCTTGTCGGAACGGATGCCCATGAAGCGCACCAGCACCTGGGGCATGCCGAAGTAGCCCAGGCCCCAGCTCATGGTGGAGATGACGGTGAGCAGACCGTATTCGGCGGGAACGTCGAACAAGGGCATTCCGTCCTTCACGATCTGGGTACCGCTTTCATCGAGCAAGGGGGTGGCGCTCTGCGTCATGGAAAGGTAACCGGGGATGTCCTTCAGGAAGGCGACGGTGTTGTCGATGCCGCCGGACATGGTGATAGATCCGATGACGACCACGGCGAGCGCGAAGAACATCAGGCAGCCCTGCACGAAGTCGGTCGCGACGACGGATAGGTAGCCGCCGATCATGGTGTAGAGGAAGACGATGATGGCGCCGAAGACCATCATGACGGTGTAGTCCAGGCCGAACAGGCTGTGGAACAGTTTGCCGCAGGTAACGAAGCAGCTGCCGCAGTATACGCAGAAGAAGACCAGGATGATCAGCGCTGCGACCGTACCGACGGTGTTCTTCTGCTCGTCATGGAAGCGGCTCGAGAAGAAGCCGGGCAGGGTGAACGCATCGTTGGCGCGCTCGGAGTAACGGCGCAGGCGCTTTGCGACCAGCAGCCAGTTCAGATAGGTGCCCAGGGCGAGGCCGATTGCGGTCCAGCCTACGTCCGCGGCGCCGCTGAAGTAGGCCAGGCCGGGCAGGCCCATGAGCAGATAGCCCGACATGTCGGATGCCTCTGCGGAAAGGGCGGTGAACCAAGGTCCGACCTTGCGTCCGCCGAGGAAGTAATTGGAAGAGGATGAGTTAGAACGGCGCGCATATGCGAAGCCGATGGTAACCACCACGATGAAGTAGATGAGGATGGCCAGGACGACCAACGCATCTCCCATATTCATGCAGATTCCCTCCTTTTGCATGCGATAGACGAATAAATTCCGGCGGCTTTGGATATCGCGATCAGTCCAAACAAACGGCCGCACGGCATCGGCACCGCGGTATTATAGCGATGTCGAATCGGAGTGGTCGGGGAATCGCAGCCAAGGCCGAATCGGAGGGACTAGCGGGGCCATCCGACCCCGTTTCCGCCGATAAAAGCGTGTTTTTCTCAATCATCGCGGTCAGCGAAAGAAACGCACGCTTTTATATCTGCCGGCGCGCCATGCGCCGGAGTCGCGTTGCGTTCGATTCCATGCCCTTTCCGCAGGTCTATGATGCAGGAAGCGGAACCGGGCTTTTCGGCTTTTCGAACTTGAGTCCCACACCCGGACGGGAAGAGGAGTGCCCATGTCCTTCAGAATCGGTCTTGCCCAAACCTGCCATCCGGCTGATGGCGATGCAGCCGCGCTCGTCGGGCGCTATGCGGCCCAAGCCGCCGATGCGGGAGTGGATCTGCTGGTCTTCCCCGAATCTCTGATGAGCCGCTACGAGCTGGAAAAGGGTGCCTTCCTGGCGCAATCCCAGGAAATCGGCGGGTATTTCTCGCGTGCGGTCGAGGGCGTCGCCTCCCACTACGGCCTCTGGATCGTCTACACCATGAACGAGAAGAATCCTGCGGGTCCCGATGCGCTCCCCTTCAATACCGCGGTGCTGGTCGATGCCGTGGGTATCCGCCGTGGATGCTATCGCAAGGTCCATCTGTTCGATACCGACTTCACCAGGGAATCCGAGCGCATGAGTGCGGGGGATTCGCTGTTCGAGCCCGTTTCCACGCCCTTCGGCAAGATCGGCTTGGGCATCTGCTACGACCTGAGGTTCCCCGAGCTTGCGCGGGCGCAGGCCCAAGCGGGCTGCGATGTGATGATCTATCCCTCGGCCTGGGTGGACGGTCCCGGCAAGGCGGACCAATGGAAGGCGCTGCTTGCGGCCCGTGCGGTGGAAAACCAGATGTTCACGGTGGGCGTTTCCCGTGCCGACGAGGGTTACATCGGAACGAGCTGCGTCTATTCTCCCAGCGGTGCTGCGCTTGCCTGTGCGGACGGAGCCGAGCAGTTGCTGGTCTGCGACGTCGACACATCGGGTCTGGACGTCGCGAGGCGCGCCATGCCCATCCTGGAGCATCGCAGGTGCGATTTGTATTAGGGATTGCGCAATCGAAGCTGAGCGCGGATGAGGGTCTTTTGTGGTGGGTTTGAAATACCGTCGGTCCGGGTTTACGGGAGCTATAATTTCTGGATGCCTGTCCGCCTTTGTTGCGGCAAGGGGCAATTGTTTGATACTCGATGGGAGAGACGATGCGTTGTTCATGCGTGATTTTGAATTATTGCGATTCCGAAAGGACCATGTCCTTGGCGCGCGTGCTTGCTGCGTACGGGCAGGTGGCGCGGGTGGTCGTGGTGGACAACTGCTCGCCCGACGATTCTTGGGAAAGGCTGCAGCGGATCGCGGGGCTTCCGAAAGTGGTGCTGCTTCAGTCGGGGAGGAATGGCGGTTACGGCGCTGGGAACAACGTGGGCTTGCGCTATTGCCTGGACAATCCCCTGGATGAGCCGCGTCAGCTGGTGATGGTGGCTAATCCCGACACCATGATTTCCGAACCGGCTATCATCGAGACCGTGGAATGTTTCAAACAGCATCCGAGGGCTATCGTCTGCGCGCCGTGGCAACATGTCACCAGCACTGGAAGACGCTTTTCTTCCACTGCCTGGAGATTGCCATCTGCAGGAATATACATCATGCAGTTTTTTGCTCTTCTGGGGAAGATCTTTCGAATGCGCAACTATCGCGATGATGAATTGACTCAGCGATTTTCCCGTGTGGATTGCGTAACTGGTGCGCTTTTCATTATTGATGCTGAATTACTTGCAAAATTGGGATATTACGATGAAGAAGTATTCCTGTATTGCGAAGAAACTGGATTGGGAAAACGTGCGGATGGTATTTATGAAATGTATGTCTGCACCCAAGAGCACTATTCTCATGAGGTTTCAGCCTCTATTCAAGCGTCTTTGCCTAGTATTCGGAAAAGGGCGATTATTCTCGCGCAATCACGAAAGAGAGTGCTTCTTTCGGATTACAAAGTGTCTGGGCTTCGGAAACTTGAAACCCATGTTTGCTATTTCGTTGCAATAGTCGAGGCATATACCTTGGCGTGGGCATATTATA
>JBJEKU010000028.1:0-3656 GCA_051878795.1 Eggerthellaceae bacterium | reverse complement strand
AGGCACGTCGTCGTCCCCAGTTCAGCAAGCGCTAATCGAATACCTTTTCGGTTCTGTTGCATCAAAGGCCCGCTCTTCGGAGCGGGTCTTTTCTATTCAAAGAGGTATGAAGGACGGGATCCGTTTTTCGGTCTGCTGTCTGTTGAGCAACAAAAGGTCAAACAAAATCACAATTTAACGTGATTTTGTTTGACAGTCGATATACTACTCTTGTGAGATAAGGCAGATATCCGAGGAGGTGTGCAATGTCCCCTGTCGCCCTCGAGCAGAAGGTGGAGAAATTCCAGGACATGATGGATTCGACCGAAAGGGTCGGGGTAACCGAGTTTGCCCGGTCGAAGGAATGGAGGGAGCGTCTTCCCATTGCCGGTTGCTTCGAAGTTGTCGATCGTGGCGGTGTAATCGGATATATGCTCGCCCCGGATTATGCCGAGGCTATCAGCAGAAGGATCGCCCAGCTCGAAGCGCAGACCGAACAGCTTCAGATCGCCCAAATGTTCAAGGCCCGCGAGGATCGCGTCGATATGAAGACGGGCGATGATCTGAAGGATAGTGCGCTGGCGTATTTCGATGAGCATGCGGCAGAACTGAGGGAAGTGATCGATGGCGATTAGCAACGATCTTATTCGCCAGGCGGTTGAGGCTCTTGCGGGAATCGAAGGCGTGTTCATGGACCCTGCAAGCTTAGTCGAGGATGTCTTCCTTTTTGCCTATGCTTTTCCCGAACAAGAGGATTTCATGGCTGCGTGTGCGAGCACAAGCCGGGCGCTTGGCCTCCTGATGAAGGGGGCTGTCGACTCAAGCAATCTGAAATACCAGCTTGAAGGCTGGGATTCCTATCATTATCAGCACCGTGCCGGCCAAGGCGTGAAAGCGGATTGCCGGATAATGTATCGGCGCATCGATGGTGGCATAGAAGTGAAGGGATTCGGGCATCGGAGGATTCCAGCTGACTTTTATATCCGCATGGGTGAAAAACGACTGGGATAAGGGAACGCAGATTTCGAGAGGCTCGCTTAAACGATTTTCTGCTGTTGTTATCCGCGAAAACGTTTCGCAATACGGCTTTGGTAGTTTATTGTTTAAAGTTGCGTTTCCAGTGGCTCTGCGCCTGCGCGCGGGTGCTGGAGATATCCGACCGTTGCATACGATCAGCTAGGAGCTGCTTGAATGGCTGACATCACCGAAAACTACGGCTCGATGGTTTTCGACGACCGCGCGATGCGCGAGCGAATCCCGTCGAATGTGTACAAGAAGCTTTCCAAGACCATCAAAGAGGGCGAGCCGCTCGACATCGAGGTCGCCAACGCCGTTGCCCATGCCATGAAGTCCTGGGCGGTGGAAAAGGGTGCGACCCACTATGCCCACTGGTTCCAGCCCCTTTCCGGCATCACCTCCGAAAAGCACGACAGCTTCCTGGAGCCTGCTGAAGATGGCGGCGCCATCACCAAGTTCTCCGGCAAGGAGCTGATTCAGGGCGAGCCCGACGCATCGAGTTTCCCCAATGGCGGCAGCCGTGCCACCTTCGAGGCCCGCGGCTACACCGCATGGGACCCTACCAGCTATGCGTTCATCAAGGACGAGGTGTTGTGCATCCCCACCGCCTTCTGCAGCTATACCGGCGAGGCTCTGGATAAGAAAACCCCGCTGCTGCGCTCCATGAAGGCAATCGACGAGCAGGCCAACCGCGTGCTCGATCATTTCGGCTTCGAAGGCCACCATCATGTGGTCCCCACCGTGGGCAGCGAGCAGGAATACTTCCTCATCTCCGAAAAGGACTACGAGAAGCGCCAGGACCTGATGTTGACCGGCCGTACGTTGTTCGGTGCACCGCCGTGCAAGGGCCAGGAGCTGGAAGAGCATTACTTCGGTGCGATCCGCCCCACCGTCAACGACTTCATGAAGGAACTGGACGACGAGCTGTGGAAGCTCGGCGTGCCCGCCAAGACCAAGCACAACGAGGTTGCCCCCTGCCAGCATGAGCTTGCACCCGTGTTCTCCGAATGCAACCGTGCTATCGACCAGAATCTGCTCACCATGGAGAAGATGTGCCTGATCGCGTCCCATCATGGCCTGGTATGCCTGCAGCACGAAAAGCCCTTCGAGGGCATCAACGGCTCCGGCAAGCATGACAACTGGTCGCTCTCCTGCGACGGTATGAACCTGCTCGAACCCGGCGAGGCTCCCCAGTCCAACCTGCGCTTCCTGGTCTTCCTGAGCTGCGTTATCGCCGCCGTGGACGAATACCAGGAGCTGCTGCGCATGTCCATCGCCAGCGCCGGCAACGATCACAGGCTGGGCGCCGACGAGGCCCCTCCGGCTATCGTGAGCATCTTCTTGGGCGACGACCTGGGCGAACTGGTCGAAGCCTTCGTGAACGACTACAAGTACGTGGCCGAAGCCAAGTCCGTCATGAACCTGGGTGTCGACGTGCTGCCCGACTTCATCAGGGACAACACCGATCGCAACCGTACCAGCCCCTTCGCGTTCACCGGCAACAAGTTCGAATTCCGCATGCCCGGTTCCCAGGTGAACCTGGCAGATGCCAACACCATCCTGAACACCGCGGTGGCCCACGAGCTCAAGAAGTTCGCGGATGCCATCGAAGGCCTGGATGGCGACGAATTCCGCGATGCCGCCTATGATTACGTGATTGCGAGCTTCGCCGAGCACAAGCGCATCATCTTCAACGGCAACGGTTATTCCCACGAGTGGGAGGAAGAAGCCGAGCGCCGCGGCCTGGCGAACCATCGCAATACCGCCGAGGCGCTGCCCTGCTTCATCGACCAGAAGTCCATCGATCTGTTCGCGGAATTCGGCGTGCTCACCGAAACGGAGGTGCGCAGCCGTTACGAGGTGAAGCTGGACAAGTACATCAAGCTCATGAACATCGAGGCGACGGTGATGGAGCGCATGGCGCGCCGCACTTACCTGCCCGTCATCAGCGCATACTCCACCAAGGTTGCCAACGGCCTGACCGTGAAGGCGGAGGCCTTGAAGCAGATTATCCCCGAGGCTTCCTACAAGGAAATGATGCCCTACGAATACCGCGAGCTCAAACTGCTGGTCGGCGGAGTGAACGAGATCTACGCTGCAGTCGACGAGCTGCGTGACGTGCATGCCGAAGCCGCATCGCAGCCCACTTCCCAGGAGCAGGCGAACTACTACGCGGACAAGGTGGTTCCCGTGATGGATCGCCTGCGCGCCGCAGTCGATGCGATGGAGCCTATCGTCGCCCACGATTACTGGCCCGTGCCCACCTACAACGACATCCTGTTCTATGCGTAGGCGATTGGCTTTGAGCTGCTAGTCCGTAGAGGAGCACTCATAGTTCAGGCGTTCCACGGCCCCTGCTAGGCAGGGGCCGTTTGCTATATAGGACGTGGAATAGGGATGATTTCGGCCTTGATATTTGCGCCATCCAGGGGTCGTGCTCGTTTTCGTCGATGCCGCTGTAAGCGGTCCGACATAAAACAAGCGCCCTGGGGACAGGGCGCTTGCAAATGGGTGTTGTCGGTGTACCGGAAGTCAGGGTTTATTGCGGGCGGCTCTAGCTGCGGAAGGTGACGCCTTCGGGAAGGTCGATGCCATCGATGCCGAAGGGTACTGTCCAGACTCTTGCGCAAATTCCAGCAGACGGCTGCCCGCCATCGGCA
>JBJEKU010000027.1:0-21368 GCA_051878795.1 Eggerthellaceae bacterium | reverse complement strand
AGGGCGATGATGTAGCGCATGGTCTCGACGATGTCTTCCTGGGTCAACGTGGAGGAGTCGTTGTCAGGATCGAAGCCCAGCTTCTTGTTGATCTTATAGCGGCCGACCTTCGCCAGGTTGTAGCGCTGGGGGTTGAAGAACAGGCCGTCGAGCAGGGTGCGCGCATTGTCGATCGTGGGCGGCTCGCCCGGACGGAAGCGCTTGTACAGCTCGATCAGGGATTCATCGCGGGTGGTGGCGGGGTCGCGGTCGAGCGTGCGCAGCACCATTTCGCTGCTGCCCAGAAGCTCGATGATCTCTTCGCGGGTTTCCGCCAGGCCCAGTGCGCGCAGCAGCAGGGTCGCAGGCTGCTTGCGCTTGCGATCGATACGGACGGACAGGATGTCGCGCTTGTCGGTTTCGAATTCCAGCCATGCACCGCGGGAAGGGATGATCTTCGCGTTGTAGATGGTCTTGTCGCTGGTCTTGTCGCGCTCAGAGCCGAAATAGACGCCGGGGCTGCGGACCAGCTGGGAGACGACGACGCGCTCGGTGCCGTTGATGATGAAGGTGCCGCGGGAGGTCATGAGCGGGAAATCGCCCATGAATACTTCCTGCTCCTTCATCTCGCCGGTATCCAGATTGATGAAACGCACTTCCGCCATGAGCGAAGCCTGGTAGGATACGTCCTTGAGCTTGCATTCATCAACGCTGTACTGCGGCTCGCCGAACTTGTGGTTGCCGATTTCGACACGCATGTTCTTCGAGCTGCTCTCGATGGGGCAGATGTCGTTGAAAGCCTGGTCCAAGCCTTCTTCGGTGAACCACTTGAAGCTCTCGGTCTGGATGGCGATCAGGTTCGGGACATCCATGACGTCGGGAATCTTCGCGAAGCTTCGGCGGCTCCTATAAAGGCTGGTGGGAGCTGTTTTTTCTGCTTGCGCCACGGGCTCTTTCCTCCTTTAAGAAAATCCGTAAATCTGCGAAAAGTCGCAAGTTTCTATAATACGCGCGAAAATGGCTCGACTCAAGAAAAAATTTTTCGAGCTGTGGAAATTCTCTGTGAATTCAAGCTCTAAACTGGGGTTTTCACAGGTCGGAGAACGTGCAGGAAAACCCGATCGAAAGCCCTGGCAAAGGTGAAGTGATATAGTTTTCGGACGCAAGTGAAAAGCAGACGGAGGCTCGATACGGAAAGGGAGGGGGTCTGCCATGGCCAAGCATCGTCCCAAGCTGCTGATCGTGGACGGATACAACGTCCTGCGCTCGGGAGCCCGCTATCGCAACATGAGGGAAAATCCCGACTGGACCGACGACGTGCTGAACAAATCGCGCGAGGCGCTGCTCCGCGACGTCATAAGCTTCGCAGGGCGCGACTATGACGCGATAATCGTCTACGACGCAGGGTACAACGATTATTCCGAAGGCAAGGTCACCACCGTAGGCGGGGTGCGTATCATGTTCTCCCCCAAAGGCTCGAGCGCCGACAAGGTGATCGAGAAGCTTGCCCATAATGCCCGCGAAAAGGGTGTGGAAACGCTTGTTGTCACCAGCGATGCCACCATCCAGGACACCGTTTTCGGCGGAGGCGTCGACCGCATGAGCTCGGATGGCTTCGGGCTGGAGGTAGAAATGGTCAACGACGATGCCCGGCACGAAACGGTCCCCAAGGCATCGCGGAAAAGCACCGTGGCCAGCCGCATCAAGCCCGATGTGCTGGAAAAGCTGAAGGCCATGCGCGACGGGAAATAGGCTTCCTGCCCAACCGTTGCAGTTTTCGCGCAGATTCGAATCTTCCGAGCCCCCTTTGGGGCTCTTTTCCTGCGTGCGGAAAGATGCGGGCAATGCGAAAGCGCATCCGCCTGCAATGCGGAAGCCGGCAGTACCCCGCAAAACCCCGGAGCACGCGAAAAGGGCCGCCGGCCAAGCCGGCAGCCCTTGAAAATCCCCTATCCCGCTTCCGGCACCGAGCAATGGGTCCGGCGCCGGGAAGGACCTAGCCTAACGCCAGTTCTGGCGCAACCACTCGTACATGCAGGCGGTCGCAGACTGCGCCACGTTCAGGGACGCGGTCTTGCCCACCTGGGGCAGGGAAACCAGGAAGTCGCACTTTTCCCAAGTCAGACGGGAAAGGCCTTCGCCTTCGTTGCCCATGACCAAGGCCATTTTGCCCTTCATGTTGGACTTCCAGATGGGCTCGCGCGCATGCTCGCTGGCACCTGCCACCCAGAACCCCTCTTCCTTCAGGCGCTCCATGGTGTTTGCCAAGTTGGCCACCTGGGCGACCTTGACGTTGGCGATGGCGCCGGCGCTGCTCTTGTAGGTCGCAGCGGTCACGCGTGCGCTGCGCTTGTTGGGGATGACCACGCCGGCTGCCCCCACCACTTCGGCGGAACGGACGATAGCTCCCAGATTGCCCGCGTCGGTGATGTGATCCAGGATCACGATCAGCGCGCGCCCGGTTTCTTCAGCCTGCTTGTTCGCGGCATCGATCAGCTCGCCCACGCCAGCATACTGGAAGGGCTTGGTCTGCGCCATGACGCCCTGATGGCTGCCGCGCTCGGACTTCTTGTCCAAATCGGCGCGACGGACGGTCTTCACAGGCAGCTCCCTTGACTTCGCCTTGCGCAGGATGTCCTGCACCAGGCTATCGCGCTGCAGGTTGTCTGCGATCAGCACGCACTCCAGAGGCACCCCGGTGCGCAGCGCTTCGATAACGGGTCGTTTCCCTTCGATGTATTCAGCCATTAAGACCGTCTCTTTCCTTCGTGTTGCAGCATTCCGCTTTCCTGTTCATAGCCCGTCTATGGTACCTGCTCGATGGCCCTGGCGCCACCGGGAACGCACGCGCACACGAAATCCCCCGCACCAGGGTGCCATCTTTTGGAAAGAAAGCGATTGCGTGCCCCAGTGCGGTAGAGTTGCCATGGAAACGACGAAGGAGGAGGAAGCATGCTCATCGGCTTGATATCCGACATCCACGGCGAACTGCCCGAACAGGTGCATCGGGTTTTCGAAGGAGTCGACCGGATCCTGTGCGCCGGGGACTGCGAGGATCCGCGCGTGCTCTGGGAACTGGAATCGATAGCCCCCACCATCGCGGTCCTGGGCAACTGCGACAGGTACATGGCCCAGATGGTGAAGCTGCACGGATCGGTCTCCCCCGAACTGGGGGGTGTGAGGTTCTTCATGACCCACCGCCCCGCCGATATCGGCGTACCCGCGAAAGACGTGCAGGTAGTGGTGTTCGGGCACACGCACATCCCCAAGGACCAGATGCGCCAGGGCGTGCGTTACATCAACCCGGGAAGCGCCTGCTTTCCCCGGGCATGCCATAAGCCCAGCGTGGCGCTGATGCGCGTGGAGAACGGCGAGGTGCAGGACGTGAGCTTCGTCGAACTGGAACAGGTGCGACGCTGCCGTTTCTAGCGTTCGAATCCCGGAGCCGGCAGCATCCCCTCAAACGAAGGCGCGGGAAAGCCGTTTGCCACCTATGCGGGCAATCGGCGGCACGGCCCAGGCTCCAGGGCGAACGACGGAGAGCACCCCTACCTACCGCGGATTGCCGCGAGGCTTTCCGTGAACGGGGGCCTGCAGATGCCCTTCTCCGTAACGATGGCGGTGATGAGGTCGTTGTCCGTCACGTCGAAGCTGGGGTTGTAGCACGCAACGCCTTCGGGTGCGACCGGATCGCTGAAGAACATCTGCTTGATCTCTTCCCCGCGACGCAACTCGATGGGGATATCGTCGCCCGTCTCGCACGAGAAGTCCAATGTGCTGGAAGGGCACATCACGTAGAAGGGAACCCCGTAGCGTTTCGCGACGATGGCGAGATTGCTCGTGCCGATCTTATTGGCAGTGTCGCCGTTGGCGGCAACGCGGTCGGCGCCCACGAAACACGCCTGCACCCAGCCCTGCCTCATCACCGCACTCGACATACCGTCGCAGATAAGCGTCACATCCACCCCCGCACGGTCGAGCTCGTAGGCAGTCAGGCGCGCGCCCTGCAGCAACGGCCTGGTCTCGTCCGCGAACACCCGGAAGCGCATCCCGCGCTCGGTCCCCAGCATGATGGGGCCTAAAGCCGTGCCGTAGCAGCTGGTCGCCAGAGGACCCGCATTGCAGTGGGTGATAAGCCCCCAGCCGTCCTCTATCAGGCTCAGCCCCAACTCGGCCATCGACCTGCACATTGCGGCATCCTCCTGCTGTATCGCATGGGCCTCATCCAGCAATGCGGCGCATACATCCCCGCAACCCGACCCCATGCAACGGCGCGCCACGCCCATCATGCGCTCGAGCGCCCAGGAAAGGTTCACCGCAGTCGGGCGGCTCGAGGCAAGGTAGTCCGCCTGGTCCTGCAGGGCGCGCAGGTCCGCCTCGCCCAACACGTCATCCCGCCTCCCCTGCAGCATATTCCCCGCGATCACCGCAAGGGAAAAGCCCGCGAACACGCCGATAGCCGGTGCCCCTCTCACCGCCAGGCGCGCGATCGCATCGTGGCATTCCCCGGGCGTGGAAAGCTCGATGAAGCGCAATTCCCCCGGGAGAAGGGTCTGATCGATGATACGGACCGCCCGCCCATCCTGGGCAAGGCCGACGTTTTCGGGATGGAATTCCATTGCCATGCAGGACCTCTCGCAAAAAACAACCGCCGCCCGAACGGGGCGGCGGTTGGAACCGACATGAAAACCCGTGCTACTTCACGATCAGGACGGGAAGCTTGACGGAACGGGCAACCGCGTAGCTGACGCTGCCCATTGCGCCGCGGATAGCGGAAAGGCCGCGGCAACCCATGACGATCAGATCGTAGTTGCCGGATTCAGCGAATTCGGCGATCGCAGTGGTCGCCTTGCCGGCGGTAGCGCGGTACTGGACATTCTGGAAATCGCCTACGACTTCAGCGGATTCCTCGATCAGGTTGGCCTTCAGGCTCGCGTAGAACTCGCGCTGGATTTCCTGGACCTGGTCCTCGCCGATAGCCTGGACGCCTGCCATACGGGCAGCGGAAACGAAGGTGAGGTCGTCGAAGCTGGGAAGATCGGAAACGGAAAGCAGGGTGACGGTGCCGTCGACGGGCTTTGCCAGATCGATGGCAGCCTTCACGGCTTCCTTCGCGTGGTCGGAATTGTCATAAGGAACCAGAATGGACTTGTACATATACGCCCCCTCGAATTGGCGGATTATCTGTGCGCCCACTTTACCACAATTAGAAAATGAGCGCCTTCAAACCGATGGCCACAAGAATCACGCCGCCGATGACCTGTGCCTTCTGGCCCAACATGGAACCAACCTTGCGGCCGACAAGGAGCATGAGGCAGCACAGCAGGAAAGTGCACAGCGTGATGATGCCCGCAGCAAACAGGATAGGAGCATCGGAAGAGACGAAGGTGACGCCCACGGCGAAGGCGTCGATACTGGTGGCGATCGCCTGGAGAACCAGGACGGACCAGGTCAGATCGGTTTTCCCATCCTCTTCCCCCTCATCTTCATGGAAGCCGTCCCAGATCATCTTGCCGCCCACGAATCCCAAGATGATAAAGGCGATGATACCCGCATACGCATCCACAAAAGAGGCGACCAGCGATCCCGCCAGGCACCCCAGAAGCGGCATAAGGCCTTGGAAGATGCCGAAGAGCACGGGCATCGAGAAGCTGCGTCCACGCGAAAGCCCCGGATTCGCAAGCATATTGCACACCGTCACGCTCATGGCATCGGCCGACAGCGCGATACCGATCAGCACGATCTCGATAATTCCCATATCCTTCTCTCCCTCTCCTGCCGTATCCGAGGACCATTCGAGCGGCGACCCGCTCGGAAGACCCGCGCGCAGACCCGATGGCGCATACCGTCCATCCTGGAGGAAGACGGCTATCAGCCCAAGCCGGCCCGCAATCGGCAGAAGCGATTATAAGGCACGCATGCTGGCTTATAATCCTGTTCGGCTGTTTTTTCATGGGGGAAGGAGAGACGTGGATTCCAAGCTCATGCGCACCTATCTGCGCTACATTGCACCATCCACACTCGCCTTCGTCCTTGCCGGCGTCTACGCGGTGGTCGACGGATTGTTCGTAGGGCATGCAATCGGCGATGCGGGCCTTGCCGCCATCAACCTTGCATACCCCCTGCAGGCGCTGGTCCTTTCCGCCGGAACGGGCATCGGCCTGGGCGGTGCGGTCATCAGCTCCATCAGGCTTGGCGAGGCCGACCTGAACGGATCGCGCCAGGCAACCGCCCATACGCTCGCGCTGCTGGCACTGTGCGCGCCTGTGCTGATGGCGGTGCTCTTCCCCACCTTCGACATGCTCCTGTACTGCATGGGCGCCCGCGGAGAGGTCCTTTCCAACGCCATCGCCTACATGGGGGTCGTCATCTGGGGCATTCCCTTCCAGCTCCTTTCCACCGGCAGCATCCCGCTCATCCGCAACCGAGGCCACGTACTCTATGCCATGATGGCATCCATCGTGGGAGGTCTGGCAAACGTGGCGGGCGACGGCATCCTGGTCCTGGGCCTGGGGTTGGGACCGATGGGCGCCGGTATCGCAACCGCAACATCCCAGTTCATCAACTTCTCGCTGTGCATGCTCTTCTTCCTGCGGAAGGACCAGCGCATGCCCCTGCACATGTTCAGGCCCATCCCCCGCATGATCGCACGCACCCTTTCGAACGGATTCGCGCCCTTCGTGCTCACGCTCGCACCCGAGGTGACCACCATTGCGCTGAACATCGCAACCGGAGCACACGGCGGCGGCACCGCTCAGGCGGCACTTGCGATCATCTCGTATACGGGCGTGTCCATCCAATGGATGATCCAGGGAGTCAATGACGGATCCCAGCCGCTTATCAGCCGCTACTTCGGCGCAGGCGACCTGCGCACGCTTAAAGCGCTGCGCCGCACCAACTTCGCCTTCGCAGTGGGGGTGGGCCTGATTGGAGCCCTGGCCCTGTTCGGGTTCAAAAGCCAATTCGCCTGGATCTTCGGGGTTTCCGATGAAGCCGCCCGCATGTACTTCCGAGGGATCGCCTTGTTCGTGCTGGGCCTGCCCTTATACGGATTGAGCCACGCAATCACATCGAACTTCTACGCGGTCGAAAGCAGCAAGGCTGCATCGGCCATCATCGCCGCGGAAACCGCATGCATCATCGTGCTCGCATTCGTCCTCTCGTCGGCCTTCGGGCTGGACGGAGCCTGGGCCACCCCGCCTGCGACCCAGCTGATCCTCTGCGTGCTCGCCATAGCCCTGCTGGCCGCGCAGTCCAAGAGGATCTCGCGGCGCTGCGCAACCCAAGCGGAAAAGCGCCGTGCGAACCTTCAGGCGGGGGCGCAATAGCACCCCGCATGGCACCACGGAGTTTCGGCACGGTTGCCTCCGACAGAGGGACAGAACACCGCCGATGCCCGCTGCCGACACAGCCGACCGCCCGGCGGGGATGCGGGGATGCTTCCACGCCTTCCAGGTCGGAAAGCGCTCGGATCTGCTTTCTGAAAAACTTGGAATCGACCCTTGCATACCACCTGCTCGTAGGGCATAATAGGTCGAGTCATGGGCGATTGGCGCAGCGGGAGCGCAACTGCCTTACAAGCAGTGGGTCGGGGGTTCAAATCCCTCATCGCCCACCATGAATTCTCAGACCAGGCTTAATCGCCTGGTCTTTTTTTCTTGCTTTCCTGGGAACCCTTTTAGAGCCTTTACATTTTCACGATTGATAAACGCTTTGGTTTAAGGAAAAGAACAAATTCGGTATTCACAGCCCCGCAACTTACCACTATAATCACCCAAGGCGAAAGTTAATTTCGTTTAAGGTAATCCGTTTGAGGGAACGGATGCTTCGAAAAGGGTGCCTATAGGTGGGCGTTTTCGAATAGCTCGGGGAGGGGCCATTCGAAAACGCTCCATCTGCGTTTATGGGGCTTTTTCCTTGCCTCAGGGCTATTCGGAGCCTCTCTGCATCGGCATGCGGTCCTGCCGAAACACTCCGGCCATCTCCTAGTGGAAATACGGGACGTAGAGCTCTTGCTCGCCTACTGCCTCTTCCGGATAAAGGTAATTGAACAGGTCGACCAGGTATTCATCCGTCATCGACGCAATATAGTCGACAACGATATCGTCTGCCGGCTGGTTGGCGTACGACTCATCGCCCTTCAGCATCCATGCGTTGATGTGATGCCTGAAGATGAAGGAACCCTCGTCGCCCGCAATGACATCTTCACGCAAACGCTCGTAAAGCCGTGCCATCATGCCCTTGATATAGCGGTCGAAGGTCTCGTGAGCCTGGGGCGAATGATAGATGGTCTTGGAATTCAGGTCCTTGATCGACACGATCGCCTGGAAGACCTGGGCATCCATGGCAAGATGATCGCGCCCGATGCTGTTCTTGATGATATTCGCCATCGCATTGCCGATGAAGTCGCTATTCGCACCGCCCAGGATGCTCTCGATCTCGTATTCCTCTTCGGTGATCACCTTCAAGCGCAGGGCGTCCTGCCTATCCTTGCCCAGATATGCCAGGATATCGCAGATACGCACCACGCAGCCCTCTAAGGTACTGGGGCGGAGCAGTTGGCTCTTCCCTGCAACGGTGCTGCACTCTTCCATCATCGCATCGAGTTGGGCGAAAGAACCGCACGGAGCGGGCCTGTAGCATTCGAAAGCCTTTTCCCCGCAATGGCAGAGGATGCCGTTCAGGGTCTGCAGCGAAAGGTTGCGGCGCGCGACGGTGCGCAGTAGGCGCACGCTATGGACGTTATGGTTGAAGAACCTGCCCGTATGGGCATGGTACAGGTCGGAAAGCAGATACTCCCCGCTGTGGCCGAAAGGCGTATGCCCCAAGTCGTGCCCCAGTGAGATAGCCTCGATCAAGGCGGTGTTCAAGCGCAGGGCGCGGCCCAGCTTGCGTGCATTCTGGGAAACCAGCTGCAAGTGGAAGGAGCGACGCGTCAGATCGTCATTGCGGTAGAAGGGAAAGACCTGGGTCTTGTCCATGCAGCGGTTGTAGAAGGCGTTGTTCAGGATGCGGTCCACATCCCGCGTGAAATTGGGTCTGATCAGCGCATCCTGGAAGTCGCCTGCAGAAGGATGCTCGTAGATCGCCTGGTCGTCGCGGGTCGCATAGGGGGAAAGGGCCGCACCCGAACGTGCCAGGCCCTCTTCCAGATAGGCGCATTCCTCTTCGTTGAAGCGGAACAGGGGATTGTCCCGTCGATTCATCCCAGCCTCCTCGAAACCCATCGCCGCCAGGCGCGGTGCAAGGCTACACCTGCCTTCTGCTTTCTATCGCACGCCCCAGGGTCAGCTCATCAGCGTATTCCAAGTCGCCTCCCACGGGAAGGCCGCTTGCCAGACGCGTGACCTTCACTCCAAGGGGATTGATGATGCGGGCTAGATAGCTTGCCGTGGTCTCGCCTTCCACATTGGGGTTGGTTGCCAGAATAACCTCTTCGATCTCGCTCGAGGCCAAGCGCGCCATGAGCTCGCCGATGTGCAGGTCGGCAGGGCCTATGCCCTCCAAAGGCGAAAGCGCCCCGCCAAGCACATGGTAAAGACCGCCGAACGCACCCGTCCGCTCGATCGGAGGGATATCCTTCGGTTCGGATACGACGCAGATAACGGAGCGGTCCCGTTTGTCGGAAGCGCAGATCTGGCACAGGTCCCCTTCGGCATAGTTGAAGCACTGCGGGCAAAAATGCACTTCCTCCTTCACTTCTTCGATTGCGCGGGCAAGGCGCAGCGCCGTTGCCTTTTCGGTATTGAGGATCCAATAGACGATGCGCTGGGCGGATTTCGGGCCGATACCCGGAAGCCGCTCCAGTTCATCCATGAGCCTTTGGATAGCCGGCGCCGCCTGCATGCCCGCCGATTCCCTAGAGCATTCCGGGGATGTTCATGCCGCCGGTGACGGAGTTCATGCGCATCGCGCTCATCTCGGAAACGCCGCGCAGGGCCTCGTTCACCGCAGCCAGGACCATGTCCTGCAGCATTTCGGCGTCATCGGGATCGACTGCGGCAGGATCGATGGTCAGAGACTCGATGGTCATGGTGCCCTTGGCAACCGCCTTCACCATTCCGCCGCCCGCAGACGCCTCGAAGGTCATTTCCTTGATCTCTTCCTGCGCCTTGGACATTTCAAGCTGCATCTTCTGAGCCTGCATCATCATCTTCTGCATGTTCATCCCGCCGCCCATGCCGCCGGGGAAACCACCACGTTTTGCCATGTTTATACCTCTTCGAAAACTATGTTCACTCCCATTGAGCTAGAGAGCATTTTACTCAAATCATCGGCATTTGCCGAAACAGGTTCTTTCACAGGTGCCGCAGGCTGCGACGGAAGGGCGCCAGCCGCCTGGGCGGCAGCCCTCTGGGCAGGAGAAAGCGCACCGGGGTCGATCGCCTGGACGGGCTGCTGCGCCGGAACCGCGGGCGCAGGAATGCCGTAGCCTGGATCGGGATAGCCTGCATCGGAACATCCGTCGTATCCGCCCATGTCCGCCATATCCCCGTATGCATCGAGCGGCACGCTGTCGTCGAAGTACGCATCGGCATAGGCGGACTCCCCGCTCGAACCCGCAATAGGCTCGGAAACCGGAGTGACGGAAGCGTCTTCCCATGGCGGAACCTGCGACTTCGCGAGAGACGGAGCCACCTGGGGCATAGGAGGCGCGGCCGGTGCGGGCATCGGGGCAGCCTGCGCAACCGAAACGGAATCTTCCCACGGGGGAACGCCTGCAGGGGAAGCCGTCGGAGCGGCAGGCACCGGGATGGCCTGGGGTGCCGGCTGAACCGCAGCAGACGCGACCTGCGCAGGTGCGGACTGCGGCACGGGAACCGGTGCGGCAGCAGGAGCCCCACCCGAGGACTGCACGCACTGGAAGGGCACGGGCATTCCCGCCACCTGGGCGAATGCACGTCCGATGAGGTCGGACACCTCGGGCTTGCTTGCAAGCGAGAAGGCGAAGGGGTTGTCGGCGGGAAACTCGATCAGCACGCCGTTTCCTTGGGCATTGGGGCGCGCCTTCACGTTAACGAACAAGACGCCGTAGGACATCTTCTCCTTCTTCACCACCGCCACCACCGAACGCCATACACGCTGCAAGGCCGCGGGATTGCCGATCAAGGCCGCAAGATCGCCCGATGCAGGATGCGCGGAAGCCTGGACAGGAGCGGGAGCCGCCGCCTGCGAGACAGGGGCCGCTGCCTGCGGCATGGGAGCCGCAACAGGAGCAGGGGACGATTCGGGAACGGGCGGCATCTGCGAAGATGCCGTAGGGGCCGCCTGCGGGGGAAAGCCCGCAGGTGCAGGCTGCACTGCCTGCGGTGCCTGCCGGGGTGCGGATGCGGGCTGCGGCACGGGAGCCGGAGCGGGTGCGGGCTGCATCGCCGCAACGGGAGCGGATGCCGGCCGGGGTGCCGCGGACTGCACCGGTTGGGGCGCAGGGGCGGCAACGGGCACCGCGACGGCGACAGCGCTCTTCCCCTGTTCAAGCGCCTCGATGCGTTCCGCAAGCGCCTCCAGGGTGAGGTCGGAATCGGGACGTACCATGCGCGTCAGGGCTATTTCGAAACACAGGCGCGGATTTCCTGCGGTCTTCAACTGCACGATCAGATCGCCCAGCACGCCCAGCATGCGGGACGCCCTATCGGGACCGAACAGCTTCAGCTCCGACTCCAGCTGCGTCAACTCGGAACCGGAAACTCCTAGAACCGCCTTCGAGCCCGCCATGGCGACGACGTACAGGTTGCGCACGTGCTCCGCCATGTCGCGGGCGAACTGGGCCAGATCGGCCCCGGAATCCATGTATTCGGCAACCCAGGCGAAGCAGGCAGCCACATCGCGGCGCCCCACCGCATCCATGATGCGGGCCATGTCGGCGGACGCAAGCGAACCCAGCAGGTCCCGGGCACCTTCCACCGTCACCTTGCCGCCACCGAAGGTGATCAGCTGCTCCAAGGTGGTAAGCGCATTGCGCATCCCACCGTCGGCCCTGTGCGCGACGAGCTCGAGGGCGTCCTCTTCGAACTGTGCCTCTTCGGCCATGCAGATCACACGCAGCCTATCCACCATTTCCCCGGTACCCAGGCGATGGAAGTCGAAGCGTTGGCAACGGGAGTGGATGGTTGCGGGAACCTTCTGCGGGTCGGTAGTGCAGAGTACGAAGACCACGTGCGAGGGAGGCTCCTCCAAGGTCTTGAGCAACGCGTTGAACGCCGCGGTGGAAAGCATGTGCACCTCGTCGATGATGTAGACCTTCTTCGATCCGCGGGACGGGGCGAAGTTCACGCGGCCGATGATTTCCTCACGGACGTTTTCCACGCCGGTACGGCTTGCCGCGTCCAGCTCGTAGACGTCGGGATGCTGGCCTTCGGCGATGTCCACGCAGCTTTGGCAGGTGCCATCGGGGGAGCTGGTAGGGCCGTGCTCGCATAAAAGCGCCTTCGCAAGCAATCGCGCCGTGGTGGTCTTGCCCGTACCGCGCGGCCCGCAGAACAGGTAGGCGTGGCTCACCTTGCCCTGGTCGATCGCATTCTTGAGCGTGCGCTCGATATGCTCCTGGCCCACAACGTCTTCGAAGACCTGCGGGCGGTATTTCCTGTACAGCGCCTCTGCCATGGGATTACCCCCTCATCGCCGTGTCTCGTTTCCAAAAAGGCCCGCGGAAAGCGGGCCTGCATCCTTATCGCCGCATCCTGTGCGCTACTTCTTCGCGTGCGCCCCCGATTCGGGCTTCTTGCGCGACGCCAATGCCGCCTTGACGGCTCCGATGATCGCAGGGGCAACGGATACCGCCACGATGCCCAGGACGATGATCTCGAAATGCTCCTGGACGAAGGGAATGCCCCCGAAGAAATATCCCACAAGCACGAACAGGCTCACCCAAGAAATGCCACCGATGGCATTGAAGATGGTGAACTTGCCGAAGTTCATATGCCCGGTTCCTGCAATGAACGGGGCGAAGGTGCGGAAGAAGGGCATGAAGCGCGTGATGATGATGGTCAGGCCGCCGTACTTTTCGAAGAAGGTATCGAGCTTGGCCATGCGTTCGGGAGTAAGCTGCTTCACCTTGCCCGAATCGATGATGCGCGAACCGAAGAAGCGCGCGATCCAATAGTTGGAGGTATTGCCCAGGATGGCAGCGGCATAGAAGACGATCAGGGTCGCAGCGAGGTTGAGCCCGCCGCCCGGCGCGGAGAACACGCCCGCCGCGAACAGGAGCGAGTCGCCCGGCAGGAAGGGGAAGAAGACCAGTCCCGTTTCGATGAAGACGATCAGGAACAGCGGGGTATATACCCAGACCGGTCCCAGGGCGATGATCCAACCGGCGATTGCAGAACGCGGGTCTTTCAGGAGGTCCATTATGAAGTTCACGAAATTCATCTACGGAAAGCCAGCCTTTCGGTGCTGAAGACAAAAAAGTACCCCGGATAGGCGTGGGCGCTCGTCAGAGGCTCCTTATGGCTGCTTCCTCCCGGACCTGACCAGGTTCGGAACATGGCGCCGCCCATGCCCATCCGAGGTACTCCCTCAAGACAATTGACGAGTATAGCCCATGCAAGGGCAAGCACAACGCAGCAAGGCGCCCTTATGACGAAAACCACACAGGACGGCAAGATTCCCACGCGCTCCGGCACCGCAGAAGGCCCCTTCGGCATGAATTTGCCGACCGACGCGGGAAACAAGGGCCGTATCTGCCGCGAAAGCCCTGATGAACCCTTGTCCACGCGCTATCATGATGACCCTGACAGAACGAAAAGGAAGCATATATAAATGTATACCGATTTTTACGAACGCATCTCCGCCCCGTTCCGCCGCAGCGAGCGGGCGACGGCAGCGCTTTCCGTACTGAACAAGCTGCTGGTCTGGGCCACTGCGGCAGCGTTCCTGGGCTTGGCCGCCTGGCTTGCCCTGCATCAGGATGCGCGCATCATACGCTACCTTGCGGTCTGCGCTCTCTCCTTTGCCGGTGCGACGGCATTGCGCAGCGCACTGAACCGCCCGCGCCCCTACGAGCTCTACCCTATCGAGGGGCTGATCAAGAAGGACACCAAGGGAAAGTCCTTTCCCAGCAGGCACCTGTTCAGCGCATCGGTTATCTCCTGCGCGCTTCTGTGGGTGAACGTTCCCGCAGGCGCGGCCTGCTTTGCCGCAACCGCCATCCTGGCCGTGATCCGCGTGGTCGGCGGCGTCCACTTCCCCAGAGACGTCCTCGCGGGAATCGCCCTGGGCATCGCCTGCGGCGTCGTGGGCTTCTGGATCATCTAACGCGCTTGCAAAAAAGCGGTGCGCCGCACAACCGGTCGCACCGCCGCAAATCAAGCTTGGAACAAAGGCGCTAGCCCATCACGCGGGCCTGGATGGCATCGCGTTCGAGTGCGCAGCCGATGAACACCGCCGTGCCCAACGCCACCTTGGGAAGTTCTTCCTGGACTTCGATCTTGTGATTATAGGGCGTGAAATCGAAGTGCAGCACCCTGCCTTCCGGCCCCGCGAAAAAGCCCTTGGAGCGGATCACCCTGCCGAAGGCCCCGGATCCCAGCTCTTCCAAAAAGGCTTCCAATTCGCCTTCGCCCCATTCGACGGGGCTGACGAACGAACAGGAACCGAAGGTATCCTTCGCGCTCAACAGCAGGCGGTCTTCCCCTTCGACCGCAAAGGACCCGTCCTGGCCGACCCCGTCGACCCAGTCGAACAGGACCGATCCGTCCAGATTGCGCCAATCCTGGCTCCAGATGGCGGCCTGGGGGTTGATTTCCCTGATGCCCGCCACGACCTTTTCCAGATCTGCGGGATCCATGTCCTGGGTGTGGCTGAGCAGGATGGCATTGGCGTTCTGGATCTGGTCGGAATAGAAGGCGCCGAACACCTCCATGTAGTCTTCGAATCCCTCTGCCTCCACCAGCGTGATCAGGCGGCCCAACTGCACCTTATCGCCCAGTTCCGCACGCACCTCGGAGCAGGCGCGCAGCACATCGCTGAAGCAACTGACGCCGGAAGGCTCGATCATCACGCGGTCGGGCTGCCACTGCTCGTCGAGCGCCTTGATGGTCTTCTTGAAATCTCCCACCAAAGAACAGCAGATGCAGCCTGCAGTGATCTCCGTCACGGGCAGGTTCCCCTCGATCAGGGCGCCGTCGATGGAGGTTTCGCCGTATTCGTTCTCGATGATCGCGACCTTGCCCTCGCAATACGGCAGGATCTTATTGATGAAGGTCGTCTTACCCGACCCCAAGAATCCGGAAACAACATCGATTCTCATTTGAGTCCTTTCTCGATGCGATGCCTATTCGCATCTGCCCGGAAACGGGCATCCGCACGATGCAGATATACCATTCCCGGCAGAATAAACAAGGGCCCGCAGCAAGACTGCAAGCCCTTGTTCCGATAAATCAATACGCGCCGCCTTCGTTGCCGTGCAACGCGAATTCCCTTCGCAAACCGCGCCTACTCGTTGATGGTCCAGTGAAGGATGCGGCCCTTGATCAGGTCGAAGACGATCATGATCAGAACCAGCACGACCGCGGTGAAGCAGAAGCCCACCATCACCAGGTCGAAGCGGGCGAAGTCGGCATAGTACTGGACGAAGTACGCAAGGCCCGAAGTGGCGCCGAACATCTCGGCGACCGCCAGCATCATGAACGACAGGGTCAAGGCGACCGAGCAGCCAGTCAGGATACCGGGGGAAGCTGCAGGCAGAACCACCTTGAACAGCTTTTCCGCAGAGGACATCTCCAAAGTCGCGGCATTTTCCAGATAGCGCTTGTCGATGGAGACGACCGCGCCGATGGTGGTTGCCAGGATGACCCAGAAGGCCGCCAGCCAGATCAGGAAGATGGATGCGATCTGCATGGTGGGTGCCACGTTGATGGCATACGGGGTCAGCAGGGGCACGGGTACCGCGCTGAACGCGTAGATGTAAGGAGTCACGTTCCTGCGGATGCCGCTCTTCAAGCCGATCAGGGTGCCGGCGGCAACCGCGGTCACAACCGCCAAGCCGTAGGCGATGATCAGCAGGAAGAGGGAGGACTTCAGGTTGTTCAGCAGGTCGCCGATGTACTGGGGAACCAGCGGGGGCAATACCGACAGGCTGGGGAACAGGAATTCCGAAAGCACGTGCAAGCCGTCGGTCAGCAGCACATACAATCCCACCAGGCACACGGCGATGATCGCAACACCGTAATATTTCTTCACAAAGCTACCCACTTGATGCGACTCCTTACCACGATTCCGCAAAGTTCTTACAGGTTGTTGGTTTCGAATTCGGTCATCTTGTCCGCGATGTACTTGTCATCGGGGTAATCCTTGACCAGAGACTCGATGGCCCTCTGGTAGACCGCGGTGTTGAAGTGGTCTTCCAGGTTGACGTCGTCGTTCTCGATGTAGCCGAAAGCCTTCATCTTGTCCCACATGGTGAACACCGCATGCTTGTTGGGATCGATGTTGTACTTCATGTGGGGGCTCTTCACGAAGCTCTCGACGGTTGCCTCGTCCAGGTCCAGGTTTTCCACGACCAGGTCGACGACCTCGTCCATGTGGTCGCGCATGTATTCCTCGGCGCGGATGTAAGCGCGCAGCACGCGGTAGATGGCTTCCTGCTTTTCCTCATTGGCGATGAATTCATCCATGCACAGCATGCGGCAGCAGGAATGGTCATGCCAGTAATCGTCGGGCCACATCTTCACTTCCAGGCCCAGGTCGGCAGCCTGCAGCTCGTAGCCGGTTGCGGTGGCGCCGAACTCGATCTCGCCGTTTGCGACAGCCTGCAGAACTTCCTGGTTCTTCTTGTATTCCACGAACTCCACCTGATCCAGGATGCCCGCGTCATACAGAACGCCCTTCAGGACGACGTCGGGGGTGCCGAAGCGGGTGATGCCGATCTTCTTGCCCACGAAGCTGTTCAGGTCGGTCCACTCGGTCTCGGGCTTGCCGAAGCAGGGGGTCTCGCCGGTGATCATGTAGCCGGCGAAGATGGTGTAGGGATTGCCCTGGGAGATCTGGATCAGGGGGCCGCCGGTACCGTAGGTGGACATGATGTCGACCTTGCCGCCGGACATTGCCTGGAATGCGTCGGTGCCGTTGTTGATGTACTGCATCTCAACCTCGACGCCTTCTTCTTCCAGATAGCCATGAGCCTCGGCGATGTACTGGAATACCTGGCCGGAGTTGTTCTGAGCCGCGATGGAGAGCTTCAGTACTTCCTTGGAAGCATCGGCGGAACCTTCGGAGCCGCCCTCGCTGGAAGAAGAGCAGCCCGCGAGCGCTGCACCGGATGCGACGGCCAGAGCCGCGGCACCCATGCCGCCCACGAACTTCCTGCGGGTGAGCTTCATATCCATTTCTTTTCCCTTTCCCTTTTCGTATGGTCTATTCCCAAGCGGGAGTCTCCCGCCCGGATGGGTTGATTCGTTACTTGCGCCTGCCGGCCCTCTTGCGCGGCTGCTCGGCGGCCTTCTTTTCCCTGGCCTCCTTGGCGCGGCGCGCCTTCTCTTGGATTTCCTCGTTGATGATTCGGGTCAGCTTCTCGCGCAGATCCCTGACGTCGGGATCGGTGTAGAGGGTTTCGCGGGTGGGCTTGGTTTCGGGGGTGAAGTGGTGGGTGTAGATGATCTTGCTGGGAGCCTGGCCCAGAACCAGGATGTCGGTCGCCAGAAGCAGGGCCTCGTCGACGGAGTGGGTGACGAAGAAGACCGTCTTGCGGTTTTCGGTTTCCTTGGACCACAGATCCAGAACGGTGTCCTGCAACAGTGCCTTGGTGACCGCGTCCAATGCGCCGAAGGGCTCGTCCATCAGCATCAGGGGAGCATCGAGCGCGAAGGCGCGGGCGGTTGCGAAGCGCTGGCGCTGGCCACCGGAAAGGTTCATTGGCAGCTTGTCGAACAGCTCTTCGTCCAAGTCCAGGTTGGCCATCCACTTCAGCGCAAGCTCCTTGCGCTGGGCAGCAGACCAGTCCTTATGCTTCTGCTTCAAGGCGATGCAGATGTTCTCGCCCGCCGTCATCCAGGGGAACAAGCCGTAGTCCTGGAAGACCATGGTGCGGTCCAGGCTGGGGCCGGTCACGGGCTGGCCGTTCACCAGCAACTCTTCGGGATTGGATTTCTCCAAACCGGCGATAAGGCGCAGAAGGGTCGACTTACCGCAGCCGGACTGGCCGAGCAGGCAGACGAAGTCGCCCTTGTTCACCTTGTAGTCGACACCGCTCAAGATGAGCTTTCCAGGGTCGTCCGGATAGGCGAACTTCAAATCTCTGAATTCTACGTCGAACATGCATTTCTCCTGTTAATGCCGTTATTCCAAGGCCGCCTAAGGCAAGCCCATTCCTCGCTTTTCTCCTCCGATACCTGAAAAAGCGCTACCAGCCCATCAAGCCATCGAGCAGCTCCACGGCTTCGACCGCGGAATCCGAATAACCGTCCGCGCCGATCTTGCGTGCATAGCCGGAAGAAAGCGGGCCGCCGCCCACGATGACCTTCACCTGATCGCGGACCCCTACCTCCTCGAGCTTCTGCACGACCTTGCCCATATTGGCCATGGATGTGCTCATGAGCGTGGAAAGGGCGACGGCGCGTGCGCCATCGTTGACCACCGCATCGACGAAATCCTGGATGGGGACATCGCGGCCCAGGTCGATCATCTCGTAACCGGATGCCTCGAGCATGATCTTGACCAGGTTCTTGCCGATGTCATGGGTGTCGCCTTCTACGACGCCGATGGCGACCTTGCACTTCTGCTTCATCTGGCTGCTGTCGATGTGGGGGCGCAGCACATCCAGGCCGGTATACATGGCGTCGGAGCAGATCATAAGCTCGGGGATGAAGTACTCTTCCTCCTCGTAGAGCTGCGCCGCCTTGTTCATGCCGTCCACCAAGCCGTAGAAGATGCCGTCGTATGCTTCATATCCGGCATCGATGTAGCTCTGTGCAACCTCCTCGACCTCGTCGTCGCGCAGGTCGAGCACGCAATCGGAAAGCTCCTTGAGGAGTTCTTCTTTCGTTGCCATGGCTATTCCTCCTCCTTCTGCTTCTGGTACAGAGCCTCTTCCAACATGGCGTCGATCTTATCTACGGATACGGGATAGCCCACCTCGCGCATGGTATCCATCATGGCGTCGATGTTCTCGAAGGGGCTTTCCACGGGCAGGCTGCAGCCGGACATGACCATGAAGCCCTTGGGGCTGTCCCAGCCTGCCTTGAGTGACTGCAGGGTACCGATGCGCACATCGAGCGGGGTTCCACCGAACATGATGGGGCCGGGATCGACGTTGCCCATGATCTTGCACTGGTTGCCGACGGTCTTCTTGCATTCCTCGATGCTCGCGACGTTGTCGATGCTCCAACCGGCAATGCCCAGGTCGGCGCAGTCCTTCCAGATTTTGTTGGTCTGGCCGCAGATATGGATTACAGGGTTGTAACCGCCCTCGTGGATGAAGTCGACCAGTTCCTTCAGATATGGAAGGGAAAGCTCGCGGAAGACCTTGGGGCTGACCACGGTGCACGAGGACATGGGCTCGGAAATGGCAGGGGTCAGGCCGATCTCCATGGCGACCGCCGCGTAATTCTTGCAGGTCTCGAGTGCGATCCGGCACAGCTTATGCACGGATTCGGGGTCCTTGCGGCACATCTTCAGCATCTTGTCGACGCCGATGAGGAAGAAGGCCAGGGTGAAGGGCCCGCAAACGCCGGCAGAGCAGCCGACGATGCCGTCGGAATATTCCTTCAGGTACTTCATGGCCTCCACATGCACGGGAAGGCGCCCGTCCTTGTAGGGATCGGCGGGTTTGAGCTTGCCGATTTCGCTCACATCGGTGATGGCGGGTTCGAGCAGGTCGACGGTGTCGTCGTCCGGACATACCACCTTCGCGCCCATCGCCTCGGGCCAGGTGAACAGGTCGGTGAAGACGCGCAGGCTGTCATTGCCGAAACGCTCGTAGGTTGCCATCTGGGCTTTCGCGATGGCAACGGGGTCCGTGTTGAACTCCGAGATCTTGCAGCCGTACACGCGGGCTACACCATTCGCGATATTAGGATTGCAAGGCATGCGGTCGGCGCCCTCGCCCTTGGCGATCGCTGCCGCTCGCTGTGCCGGAGTCATTTCGTCACGTGACATATTTCCCCCCGTTTCTTAAAACCGCACAGGCGCACGAAGGGAGCCGTCCATCGCGATCTTATGGAAGGCGCAGAAAACCGACCCGGTGTACCCATGCAAGGAATAGTTCGCCGATGTCCGCGGTCGGTTAATCGCAAGCAGAACGCGCTAACTTGCGCTGGACATCAAAATGCAGAGCCGCAGAAGCCCTGCAATCCTGTTTGTAACATTGCGTTGTATTGGGGGTCAATAAAACAGAAGACGATTTAATGTTTTTTTCGATAACCGTCTTGACAATATTAGATTATCTAATTTTCTAATCTTTTCTATTTGATTTGCCTATAGAAACGAGGGTCATTCATTTCTAATCGCGCACAGAATTGCTTTCGAACGCGTCATCGGCAAGAAGATGGATTGAAGGGGGAACCACTGGATCGCCAAGCCGGGTGCATCCCACGAATGCACGGGAGCGGATGCGCCTGATACCTTCCGGCAGGAATACATCCTCCAAAGACGCGCAGCCCTCGAAGGCGCCCTCGTCGATGGTCTTCACCTTCGAGGGGATGAAGACCTCGGTCAGCGAGGTGCAGCCGCGGAAGGCCTCGCGCCCGATGCTGATCAGGCTTTCCGGCAACACCAGCAGGTTCAGCGACTCGCAACCGTGGAAGGCATGCGCATCGATTTCCCTCACGCCTTCGGGAATCTCGATGAAAGTCAGGTTCTTGCAGTTGCGGAAGCAGCCGTTGGGGATCTTGCCCAGCTTCACGGGAAGCTCAACGTATTCCAAGGCTGCGCAGAAGGCGAAGCAGGATTCGCCTATCCTGCGCATCGATTCCGGCAGGACCACGCTTTGCAAGCTCGCGCAGCTTTTGAAGGCGAAGGAATCGAGCGACTGCACCCTATCGGGGATATTCACCCTGGCAAGCTTCCTGCAAGCCTCGAAAGCACGCTCCCCGATGAACTCGACGGTTTCGGGAAGGATCACCTGGACCAAACCCGACCTGTTCTGGAATGCCTTCTCGCAGATGGCCTTGATGCCTTCGGGCACGCGGACGCAATCGGCCTTGCCCGTATAGCGCCTCACCGCGAATTCGAATCCCTCTGATTCCAGCACCTTTCCCACCTTCCGCTCAACGAAAAGGCTCCGACCGAAGCCGGAGCCTTGGCTGCGCCCATTCTAAACGCGAAAACGCCTTACTTGATGATGATTTCGCGCAGCTTGCCGTGGATAAGCGGCAGATTGGGGCTTTTGATACATGCCTGACCCACCAGCTTCACGGTGCCGCTCATCTTCAGCGCCGCCTCCATGAAGCCGATAC
>JBJEKU010000026.1:0-21984 GCA_051878795.1 Eggerthellaceae bacterium | reverse complement strand
AGGAGGTGCTTTTCATGAATCTGTCGAAACCGAACCGAGGGGTCATCCTGACCGCTGCGGCCGTCACTTGCAGCTTTTGCGGCGCAATCTACATGTGGAGCATCTTCACTAACCCCATGATTGCCGAGCATGGTTGGAATGTTCAGGAGATTTCGCTTGCCTATTCAATCTTCCTGCTGATGAGCATGGTTTCGGGTTTTCTGTGCGGCAGGGTTCAGAATAAGATTGATACGCGTGCCCTCATGCTGATCGCCGGTTTGCTGGAATCGGCCGGCTGGGGTATGACGGGCTTCGCGAGCAGTATTCCTATGCTGTATCTCACCTTCGGTGTCATCGGGGGCTTCGGCGATGGTATCGTGTACAACCTTTCTGTGAGCGTTGCCACCCAGTGGTATCCCGATAAGCCCGGTTTCGCGAGCGGTATCTGCACGGGTTGCGTTGCCTTGAGCGCATTGCTATTCGCTCCGCTGGGGCAGCTGTTCATCAGCCATTTCGGGGCATCGGGTTCCTTCAAGCTCTGCGGCGTCATCTTTTTCGCGTTCTTCTTCGTCTTTTCGTGGTTCTTGCGTATGCCGCCTGCGGTCTTTGCGGGTGATGGTGATGCGCAGGTGCAGGCAGGCGAAACCGTCGAAGAGCCCGAGGCTGCCGAACCGGCTCGGAAGCCCAGGGACTTCACCACCTTGCAGATGGTACGCCAGCCCCTGTTCTGGATCATCTGGGTGGGCGTGCTCTTGGCGTCTACGTCGGGCCTGATGATCACGGCGCATACTTCGGGAATCGGTCAGCTGTTGGTGGGCATGACCGCAGCCCAGGGCGCTTTGATGGTGGGCGTGTTTGCGGTGGGCAATTTCGCGGGGCGTTTCGTGAGTGGAAACCTGGCCGATCGTATCGGGTGCGCCAATACCCTCATGCTTCTCATGCTGTGCACGGCGGTGGAAATGCTGTTCTTTTACGCGGGAGCATCCAGTTTCACCTCCTTCATGATCCAAACCTGCATCTTGGGCTTCTTCTTCGGTGGCGTGATGAGCAATCTGCCGCTTCTGTGCTCCACCTACTTCGGTTTCAAGCATTTCGGCGGTAACTACGCGATTTCGTACTCCGGCTATACGGTTGCCGCTCTGGTAGGCCCCATGATCGCCGCATACGTGCTTTCGAATACCGGTGCCTACGACGTGGCATTCTATATTGCCGGAGTCCTTTCGCTGCTTGCTTTTGCGGCGTTTCTGCTGGTTAAGCTGATGCCCGAACGCTTGCGTGGGCGATTCGCGCTAGCGGATTAGCATTACGTATTCATTTGCCTTGGGAAGCTTCGGGAAGGAGCTGTCATGGGAATCCGCGAGAATTTGGATATCAGCGCTTATCTGGTTGCCGGGCCCGAAAACTGCAAGGGTAGGCCATTCGGTCAAGTGGTACGGCAGGCGGTCGATGCTGGTTTTACCTGCGTTCAGGTTCGTGCGAAGGATTGCAGCGCTCGTCAGGTGATGGATTGCGTGCGCGAAGCAGAACTGGCCATCGCCTCTGCCGGCAAGCAGGATCGCGTGGCGCTTTTGGTGAACGATCGGCTTGACGTGGCCCTGGCATGTCGCGATGCGGGAATGAAGGTAGACGGAATCCATGTGGGCCAGACCGACATTCCCGTCGAAGTGTGCCGCCGATATCTGGGTCCCGACGCGATCGTGGGGCTTTCGGCGGGTGTGCGGCAGATGATTGATTACGTAAGGGCCTTCGATGCTAGTTGCGTGGACTACTTTGGCGTGGGCCCCCTGCATGAGAGCGAAACCAAGAAGGACCTGCAAAAGCGCGAAGACGGCAGCGTGATCACGCGCACGATCGACGAACTGGAAGAGCTCGCCGGCATCACCCCGGTTCCCGTGACCGTGGGCGGGGGAGTGAAGCTGCCCGATATCCCTGTCATCAAGGCAACGGGGCTCCACGGCTTTTTCGTGGTGTCTGCGGTCTGTGGTGCCCAAGATCCCTATTCGGCGGCACGCGAGCTGGTCGATGCGTGGGGTGAGGCCTAGTGCACGTCGTGTCTCCGGGTGTCTGGGAAGCCGCCCTCTGAAGGGCGCGCAAGCAAATGCTTGATATCGGGAAAGGGTCGGGCAGCCGGCCCTTTCTTTTGCGTGGGGAATGGTTTGCCGGTATCCGCATCCGTCTTCTTCACCGTTCGATCGATGGGAAGGCAAGTGTCGGGAAGCATACAGGGCGCTGGGTTCTAGGAACGAAGAAGGGAGGCCAACCGGCCTCCCTTCTGTTCGGGATCGAAGATCAGATCAGGAGCTCTATCGGATCCTTAGGCGAGCTTGCGCTTACGGTATGCAATGAAGGCGATGCCTGCTGCAAGTACTGCTGCGCCGCCCAGGCACAGGCCGACAAGGGGAAGATCCTGGCTGTCGCCCGTCTTGGGCATGGTGGTGCTGGAAGTCTTGCTCTTTCCCGCGGCGTCCTTCACGTTCAAAGTTGCGATACCGTCGTTGTTGGTGGCCAGGGGAACGATGACGCTACCGCCCTGGTCAATCTTGACTACGGCCTTGCCATTTTCAACGGTGTAGTTGATGTTGATGGGCTTTTCCACGCCGTAGCCGCTCGGTGCCTTGGTTTCGTAGAGCACGTAGGTGGTGTCCTGCCTGAGGTTTTCGACAAGCACGCCCGAATTTCCGGAAGTCCAGGAGCCGATAACCTTGTCGTTCTTGTCCTTCAAGGTGAATTCGGCGCCTTCAAGGCAGGTGCCGTTTTCGACGTTCACCTTGGTGATGATGATGTCGAAGGTATCGGCATCGGTTGAATTCTGGTCGACGGCAATGGATTTCGACTTATCCAGAGGGATCTTCTCGACCCAGACCGCATGGACGGTCATGTCCTGCGTTACAGGGGTTTCGCCGGGGAGGAAGCTTTCATCGTCGTCCATAATCCAGCGCTCGAAAGTCCAGCCCTCTTCGGTGGGGTCTTCGAACATGGGAACCGGGGTGCCCTGGTCGACGGTATCGGCTGCTTTACTGCCGCCATGTTCACCCAAATCGTAGGTGACGGTGACCTGCTTGACCCAGCCGGCATAGAGCGTGATGTCGGACGTGATAGGGGTGGTTTCGTCGAACAGGATCGTGCACTTAGAATCGGTGTACCAGCCGGTGAAGCGGTAGCCTTCTGCAGCGATGGACTTCTGGGATAGGTCGATGGTGCTGTCTTTGGGGATGTCGGTGATAGCGGCAGGCGCTTCGCCGTGTCCGTTGCTGTCGAAGGTGACTTTGTATTTGCTGTCATCTACGCTTGCAGGGGATACAGGTTCGTCGGAAGCGGGCGGAACGGGTTCACCGGAAGTCGTCCCCGTGTTGCTTTGCGTATCAGAGGGGTTGGTATTGCTGCCGGCAGGTTTGTCGGTGGTGCCGTCCTGGCTGTTGCCGGATTCGGTATCCGAGGTGTTGCCGTCAACGCTCTGGGAATCCTGGGTGCCCTTGGAGTTGTCGGATTTGTCTGCTTCCTGCTTTTCTTCAGGACCGTAGATGGTGAGCTCGCTCGCTTCCGTGCAGTCGTCCAAGGTGAAGGTGAATGCCTCGTTCTTCTTGAGCATCTTGTTGGGGATTTCCTTGGTGACTTCCTTGTCATCGGCAATCTTGACGACTACCTTGGCGGCTTCGATATCCTTATCGGCCGTGATTTCCACAGTCAGCACCTTGGCGGCATCCGGGGTATCGGGGCTGGTGTTGCCTTCCGTGTTTCCAGGGGTGTTTCCCTGGGCGTCCTTGGTGTCCTTTGAATCCTCGCCTTCGCCTTCCGTGGTGGTGGCTTCATCGTCTCCTTTGTCTTTGAGGAAGATCTTCACGGTAAGGCCATTGTCGGTCTTTTCGAAGGGAAGGTTCGAAATGCTTTCGCTCGTGAAGATGGTTTTGCCCGATTCTTCGGCCCAGGCGCTCTGCTGAGCGCCGGCGCAGAAGAAGGTGCAGATGCCGGCGATAAGCGCCAGCACGGCTGCGAGCACTGCGATATGCGGCTTGCGCAGTCCTTTCGTTACTGTTTTCATACACTCCTCCATTCCCGGTCTTGCAGGAATCTTACAGTCTCCCGATTCTACCACTCCCGCATGGAGGAACGCCCGTGTGGGAGTGTGCTTTGGATGTGGTTGTCCTCGCTGCAGATTGCGACAGGGGCTAGGTTTGCGTCTTTTCACGCCTTTGCGGATTGCTGGAGGGGAGAATGTTGCGGTGGTGGGTGAATTGCCGTCACAACACCCATCGGAACGTTGCGGGGGAAACGAAACGACCCCCGGATCATCCGGGGGTCGAAACTTGCGTTGCCGGCTAATAAAAGGCGCGCTAGATGCGCGGATCGGGAACTACTGTTCCTGGCGCTTGCGATACGCGGTTGCCGCGATGCCGCCTGCAATCAGGGCTGCGGCGCCGAAGCAGAGGGATGCCAGGGGCATGTTCTGGCTATCGCCGGTCTTGGGAGCCGTGGTGCCGGTGCCCTTCAGGGCGGTGCCGCTCAGGTCCTTGACGTTCAGGGTTGCGTTTCCGTCGTTGTTGACGGGCAGTGCCACGGCCTTGCCGCCCTGGTCGATCTTCACCGCTTCCTTGTCATCATCGGTGCTGAAGTTGATGTTGATGGCCTTCTCGCGGCTGTAGCCTGCGGGCGCCTTGGTCTCGGTCAGCGCGTAGGAGGTGCTACGGTCAAGGGTGTAGGTCCTGCTGGTGCCGTCGGTGGTCCAGCTGTCAACGACATTGCCGGCCTTGTCGGTCAGGGTGAACTCTGCACCGGACAGGGCCTTGCCGGTCTTGGCGTCGGTTTTGCTGATCACGATGGTGAAGTCAGTAGGGGTGGTTTCAGCAGGCTTGGTGGCGCCGGAGTCGCTGGGCTTGTCGGCGGGGGTGTCGGGCTTGGGCTCGGCCTTCTTTTCCCACTGGGCGTAGACAATCATGCTATCGGGAACGGACGAACCATCGAAAGCTTTTTTATTCGCATCGGCCCAGCCTTTGAAATCGTACTCATCGTCGGTGGGGGGTACGGGCAGGGATACTTTTCCATCTTGTGCAGCAAGCTTCACGCTGCCGTTAGATTCGGTGACTACATCTTTGGAAAACTTACCATGTCCGTTGAGGTCGAAGGTTACGACGACATTTTTGGGGGACTCGGGAGTCCACTTGGCGTAGAGAGTCATATCAACCGTGATGGGTTGGGTGGAATCGAAAAAGTTATTGTTTTCAGCGTCGGTGGTCCAGTAGTTGAAAATCAATCCTTCTGCGGTCGGGTCCTCGGGCAGGGTGACGGGCGTCCCCTTTATGACCTTAATGGGGTCGATCTGACTTCCGTAGCCGTTCATATCGAAGGTCACGGTTACCTTCTCCTTAGGGACCCACTTTGCATAGACGGTCATGCTCTCGGTGGCGGTGCCGCCGAACGGGGTGGCGAGGCTCTCATCGGTGAACCAGCCGCCGAAGTCATAGTCCGGGTCTGTGGGCTCGGGTGGGGTGACGGACGTCCCCTTCTTGACCGTAATGGGGTCGATCTGACTTCCGTAGCCGTTCATATTGAAGGTCACGGTGACGGTTTCGGGGATCAAATAAAGCTCTGCTTTAGTGAATCGGGTACCGGCATCCGAGCCTTCAATGGAAGATGCTGCTTGATTGGTAGGAGGAATATCTTCACCAAAATAGGCGGTTAATACTGATCCATCTTCCGTTGTCAACTCGAGGACAGATGGGGGAATTGTATCTCCGTCGTTATTCGTGATATGGGCCTCCAGGTGATCGTTCGAGCTAGCTATTATTATTTCAAGCGAAAGGTTCTTTTCATTTGCTTTAACGACGCCATATCCCGGCGCTTTGACTTCATTCCAGGTGGCAATGGGCCCTTCGCCTTCAGCCCAGGCGTTATTATGGGTGCCGGAGAAGGCGAAGGCGCATATGCCGACGATGGCTGCGAGCGCGAGGACGACAACCGTCAGGCGCTTGGCCAAGGTCTCTTTAACCAGTGTTTTCATTGTATCCTCCAATTCAGGGCGCAGTCGCCCTATGACAATACTGCTCCCATACTAGCACAGGCGCCCTTGATTCTCTGCAGGGTGCGGTTTCGTTCGCGCAAAGCGTTACCGTTGGGCGGGTGTCGGACTTTCGCTTGATTTCCGTAAGACCGAGGGACTTTCTGCCGAGCCCCCGGCTTTCTCGAGGCGTTTCGTCTATCACCTTGGACAAAACGCTTCCTTTGGCGCTATGAGCTCGATGGGGTAGAATTTCCAGCTATTCGTAAATTATGAGATTTGAAAAACCAATAAAACGGCGTATCATATACGAGTTTATACGCATCATATTATTGCATGAACACGTGAATAGTCCTTCAGAAAAGGAGCTTGCATGCGCCAGGACAAACTGCTTTCCCTATCCTTTGCCGCGATTATGTTCGCAGGCGGCCTCTACTGCCTTCTGGCACCCGGTTTGGCTATCGAGACCATCGCCATGATCACGGGTCTGGGCCTGGTTTTCTACGGCTTGGGCCACCTGTTCGTGTGGATGTCCCGCCTTGGCTTGGGTATTTCCGACTACTGGCTTTTGGCCTGCTCCATCATCGCCCTGATCGGCGGTGCTGTTCTGTGGGGTTCCGGTATGGCGCATAAGGCCTTCGAACTGATGCTGGTTTACGTTTTCTCCGCTTGGCTGATCATTTGCGGCCTTCTGAGCATCATGCATGCACTCGGCCTGCGCAAGATGCACGTAACCTACAACACCAAGACCTTGGGTACCCATTGGCCCCTGCTGGCCGGAGCTGGCATCTTGCTGGGCGCCGCAGGTGTCTTCTTCATCTTTGCCCCTCAGGCAGCCCTGGGCGGATTCGCCGTTATGCTGGGCGCCGGTCTGATCGTGGGCGCACTTGCCTCCGTTGCGAACGTCTTCGCCGAATAGGTTTGCCGACGAGTAGACGGGTAGGTTTGCATGGGTTTGCTGGTTACATTCCTTCTGGGGGCCTTCGTTTTGCTGGGCGCCTTGCTTGCCGGTTTGGCGAAGAATGGCGCGCGCATCAGCGACATCTCCATCGCCGTTGCCTTGGGCGCCATGGTTACGCTGCTTGCCGAAGACCTGGTTCCCGAAGCCCTGGAAATCGCACAGGAAAGCGGATGGGTCCTGGTCGTCACGGCGGCGCTGCTGGGTATCTTCATCTTGCTGGCATTGGACAAGTTCTTGCCCGAACCCCATCATGGCAAGGAGCGCGCCGTCCATGGTGATAGCACGCTGCACATTTCCATTGCCGCGACCATCGCGCTCGTGGCGCATAACCTGGTCGAGGGCATGTCGGTATACAGCCTTTCCAGCCAGTCCCTTTCCATGGCTATCGTGCTTGCCGCAGGCGTGGGTTTGCACAACATCCCCATGGGCATGATCGTGTATGCGGGTGTGCGCAACGAAAAGCCCGCCCATAGGGTTGCGGTGCTCGCCTGTGCCGCCCTGTCCACGTTTTTGGGCGGTCTTGTCATGTTCGCTTTGGGCGATGCGGTGAACGAGATGCTGGTGCAGGCGATGATCTGCATGACGATCGGCTTGCTGCTGTTCATCGTCTTCGGCGAGCTTATCCCGCACGTGGCCCATTCCCATCATAAGGGCCTGGCGCTGATCTTCGTGCTAATCGGCGTGGTGGCCGTTGTGGTGAGCGGTATGCTGGAAGGCCTGGTGTAGCACGTCGCGCGGTTTGCCGGGCAGTTTCCGCTGGGGCGGATTCTCCTGCGAGGCCTGCATTGGGTTTCTGCAGGCGTCCATGAAAGCAATCGGCAGGGGCGAATGGGTCCCTGCCGATTTTCATTTTCCAGGGTGCTTGCCTTCGGGCTCGCGATGCCGAAGGCGCAAGGGATGCGTTATCCCAGCCGTGCGATCTTGCAGACGAAGAAGCCCTCGTATCGCATCGTGGGCATGACGGTCACCGCCCCGTCGAGGGGGCGGGGAAGCTGCGGGATTTCCGAAAGTCCGGGCAGCTTGATGGGTTTAACCTGGTAGGAACCCATTTTCGAAGCAGCCTGCAGCGCCGCTTCTACCTGTTTCTCGTTCTCTTCCGAAAAGATGGAGCAGGTGGAATACACCAGGGTGCCGCCTGGCTTGAGCAACTCCAGTCCCTTCGCCAGCAGGGCCCGCTGGGATTTGCGCACCTTTGCGAGGAGCGCCGGCGTGAAGCGCTTGTGCGCCTTGGGGTCGCCAGCGCGCAGCGTTCCCGATCCGGTGCAGGGCGCATCGATGAGGATCTTGTCGAAGCGGAAGAATTCGCTCAGGCGCCGGGCGTCTTCCTGCATCACGGAGACGCCGTTGGCCCCTTGCCTGTCCAGGTTATAGCGCAGCTTTTCTGCGCGCGGTCCGTTCATCTCGCAGGCCGTGATGTGGGCCGATCCACCCGAAAGCGCTGCCATCTGGGTGGTTTTCCCTCCGGGGGCTGCGCACATGTCCAGGATATCTTCCCCGGCCTTGGGCTCCATCACCAATGCGGGAATCATGGATGAAAGGCTTTGCAGGTACAGCTTGCCTTCCTTGTAGGCGTCGAGGGACCAGATCTGGTTCTCGCGTGCCTGGGGGACGAGGAAGGCGTCTTCGTACCAGGAAAGGCGCTCGAAGGCGATGCCCGCTTCATCCAGTTGGGCGGCGATTTCTTCCCTGCCTGCCTTCAGCGTGTTCGCACGCAGGCTCACCATTCGTGCGGATACGCTTCCTTCTAGGATTAGCCGGGCCTGGTCGGGGGTGAACTGCTCCGAGACTTTCTTCTGGAAGAATTCGGGAAGGTCGATCTGCGTTTGGGTCATTCCTGCTCCGTTTTCGCGTAGGTCTTCGGTATGTTCTCCGAAGATATGATAGGGCATGGCGCGCATTCGCACGGGCAGCGCACGCCTAGAATTCTGCTTCGATGGGGTCGCTTACGGACACCTGCTCTTTACCGCGTTCGAGCTCGGTCAGCTGGGTCAAGAAGGGCTGCTGGGTGCCGTCGAGCATGCGCAGGGTCAGGGTGACGGCATCGTCGTAAGCCGTACCCATCACCTTCGCGCCGGTTTCCTGGGCAAGGCGCATGAGGGGTTCGTAATTCGAATACTGGGTGCGGACTTTGATGTCGACGCATTGCGATACCACTACCTGCTCCGAGGCGGAAATGCCGGCCTGGGTGGCTTGGGTGTAGGCGCGCACCAGTCCGCCGGTGCCCAACAGGATCCCGCCGAAGTACCTGGTCACCACCACTGCGATGTCGGTGAGACCTGCGTGCTGGATGACTTCGAGCGTGGGCAGCCCCGCGGTTTTCTGCGGTTCGCCGTCATCGGAATACCTCACACGTCCTAAAGAACCCGCACCGCCTTCGCGCAACACGTAGGCGTAGACGTTGTGCCTTGCCATGCGGTGCTCGGTGCGGATCTCCTCTAAGAAGGCCAGGGCCTCTTCCTCGGTTTCCACATGGGCAACGTTCGCGATGAAGCGGCTTTTCTTCTCCTCGATTTCTACGCATGCCCGCCCGTGGACGGTGGTGTAAGAGCTCATTCTTGCGATCCTTGTGCTCGCGGGGTTTTCGGTGACGCAAAATGGTAGCGCATCTTTGCGTGGATTGCGGGCATCTGGGGATCGGGCAGGATAATCTGCTGGCTTTTTGTCGTATGATTGCCAGGGTAGGCATGTTTCCTGCCGATTCGGCAGATGCAAAAGGAGATTCCCCATGACCGAGCTTTCCCGTCGAGATTTTCTGAAGGCAGCTGCGGCAAGCGGCTTGGCTGCTGGTATGGCACTGTGCGGCTTCGGATTGACCGGTTGCGGAAACGGTGGGGAAGAAGGCGAGGGTGTAAGCGGCAAGCAGTCTGCGACCGCGAAGGGCAAGAACGGTGACGTGACCGTGACCGTGACCGTCCAAGACGGGAAGATTACCGCAGTGGATATTTCGGCACCCAACGAGATCCCCAATATCGGCGGCCTTGCCATCGAGGAGCTGCCCCAGCAGATCATCTCGGCTCAAAGCTTCGAAGTGGACGGCGTTGCAGGCGCAACGGTGACCAGCGATGCGATCAAGAAGGCCGGCCAAGAAGCATACGACCAGATCGTGAAGTAGCCGCCCTTGTTGCAGGCAGGGCATAATCCGCGGGAAAAGAAAAGCGTGCTCCAGGGCATACACAACAGGGACTTCCAGGGAACCCTTCCCTTCCCGTGCTGCAGGTTTTTCGCATTCGATACCCGAAACGTCATCTGCGTGGATGCAGATGATGTCGTATTGGAACGTGCGCGGGAAGAAGCCCTGCGGATCCATGATGCCTTCAATCGTTTTTCCCCCGAAAGCGAAGTTTCCCGGATGAGCGCAGCTGCGGCTCGATGCGAGGATGCAGAAATCAGCTGCAGCCCCGACATGCTTGCCGTGCTGCAGGTCTGCCTTGCCCTGCACGGGGAAACCGGAGGCGCCTTCGATCCTACGGTCGGAATGTCGGGGTGTGCGAAGCCCGATTTCGGTGGTGACACCATCGCTTTCTGCAGGGGCGGTAGGGAGCAATCCGTGTCTATCGGTGGTTTTTCCCATGTGCGCATCAGCAGCGACGGCCTGGTTCGCATTCCCAGGGGCATGGGCTTCGATTTCGGGGGGATTGCGAAGGGCTATGCGGCGGAATGTGCTGTTACGGTGCTTTCCCAGGCGGGAGCGATCCGCGGCTTCGTGAACTTCGGCGGCACCATTGCGGTGCTGGGTCCCGAAACGCCCGGCTCGGCTTGGGTCTTCGGTCTGCAGAAGGCAGGTGCGGAATACGGCGGGGATTTTTGTGCGCTCATCGATGCCGCCTGGGGCGCATTTGCGACGAGCGCGGGGTATTTCCGTGATTCTTCGAGCGGCGGTCGGGTCCGAAGCCACATCATTGACCCCCGTACGGGCGTTTCCGTGGACAACGGTGTTGCAGAGGTGACGGTGCATTGCCAGAGCGCAACCCTTGCCGATGCCCTTTCGACTGCGCTGTTTGTGATGGGACCCGCATCCGGCTTGCAGCTTGCGGGCGATCTGGGGGCAGAAGCCCTGTTTTCGATGCGGGATGGGAGCGTGATGGCATCTCCCGGCTTCCCGGCGAGGATACTCGGGAGGTGCGAATGAGGCGCCTTTCGTTCGTCGCAGGCATCGAGGAGGACGGGCTCCGGCTGGATCGCGCCCTGCGCGCCCGTTTAGGTGTGAGCACCTCTTCGATCAGACGCGCGAAATACGTGGAAAACGGCATTACCGTGAACGGCTACAGGGCCAGGACCTCCCATGTTCTGGCGCTTGGCGAGGAGGCTTCCATCCTTATCGACGATGCGGCATGGGAAGGGAAGCTTCCTGAAATCGCAGTCCAGTACGGGCCGCTCGATGTGGTCTATCTGGACCAGGACATCATCGTGATCGATAAGCCTGCAGGCATGGTGTGCTATCCGGGTCCGGGTCACAGTGCCGATACCCTGGCGAACTACTTGATGGGCTATCTGGAACAGCAGGGCCTTCGCTGCCGCGTCCATGCGGTGAACCGGCTTGATTCCACTACGACGGGGCTCATCGTGTTCGCCCTCAATTCCCACGCTCATTATGTGCTGCAACAGCAACTGCATACCGGTGCCTTCTGCCGCACTTATCTTGCCATCTGCAGGGGTTCGTTCGCCGAGCCCGAGGGCAGGGTGTGCCGGCCGATCGGCCTGTTGGCCGGCAGGGATGATGGTCCCTGCAACGTCTACGGCATCTGCGAAGGAGGCAAGTTCGCAGCTACCCGCTACCAGGTGCTCCGCGAGTTTTCCGTGGAGGGGGAGGGCGTGTGCTCGCTTGTGCGGTTGCAGCTGGAAACGGGCAGGACCCATCAGATACGCATCCATATGGCGCATCTGGGGCATGCCTTGCTAGGGGATGCGACTTATGGTCGGGCAAGCGATGCGATCGGGCGTGCTGCGCTCCATTCGTATCATGCGCGGATAGATCATCCGGTTACGCATGAGCGGCTTTCCCTTACCGCGGGGCTGCCCGATGATATGCGCGCCTTGGTACCCTACGGAGACGGGAAGCTTGGGTAGGCCTCCTTGATTGCCGTCGGTTGTCTGTTCGGCTCGATTCCGGGCGAGACGGCGGTTGGGGCGAAAGCTTTTGGGACTTGGCTGAAGTGCGTGTCGCTTGGGTCGGCTCTTTACGTCCGGGGACGCCATCGGGTCGGCGGTTTTTTCGATTGGGGTTGCATCGCAACCAGGAAGATGGTTGCGATCATCAGGATCAGGCCCATCCAGTCCGCCCATACGAATGGGGTCTTCAACCATAGGGCGGAGCAGGCGGTGGCGCTGACCGGCTCGATTGCGCCCAGCATGCTTCCGCGTGCGCCGCCGACTATGGAAACGCCTTTCAGGTAGAGCCCGAATGCGGCGAAGGTCCCCACGACGGCGATGATCCCTAGCATGAGCCACCCCGTCGCGTCGAGCGAGGGCAGCCACGCGGACGTCTCGGTCTTCCCTTCCCCCGCAAAACGGACCAGTCGGGATCCGGCCCAGATGAGGGTCGACGAAATGCCGCCGAAGAGCATGGCGATACCCGTGACGGGCAGGCTGTTCCATTTGGCGAAGAGCTTCTTCGGATACATGATGTACAAGGTGACGGATGCTGCGTTGATCAGGCCCCATACCAAGCCGGCTATCGGGATGGACAGGGTCCCCAGGTCTCCCTTCGTTGCGATGAATAGCGTCGCCAAGAGCGCGCATACCACGCCCAAGGATTCGGTTGAACGGGGGAGTCGGCGCGCGAACACGCAGGCGACGATCATGGTGATCGCCACGCTGAGCGACTGCAGGACGGTTGCGGTTCCTGCGTTCGTGAAACCGATGGTGACGATGTAGGTGACCTGGGCCAGGAATAGGCCGACCGCCCCCATGAATGCGAGCTGCCGAAGCGATTCTCCGTCCTTGAATATCGCCTTCAGTTGATTTCGTTGCGTCAGGATGAGGGCCAGGAGGAATATCAGTCCCGAAACGAGCATGCGGAATGCCGTGATGAACATGGCATCGATCTGATAGTGGGAGAACAGGTACTGGGTGCACGATCCGGAAAAGCCCCACAGGGAAGCCCCTGCGAGGGTGATGCATATCCCGATTGCCGTATTCCCGTTCTTTTCCATTCCATCCTGCCCAGACCCTGCCTGTTTCGCAGGCGTGAATTATCGCATAGAAGATCGCGGTATTCTTACTCGCGGCCTTTTTCGGACTTGAAACCCATTGTTAACGTCCCGAGCAGGAACGACGGCATTCGTTGGCGTACAATGAAACGGTTTAGTCTGTAAGCCCATCGTAGTAAGAGGTACCGGATCATGGAAAAGAAGGATCTTGATTGGGGCAATCTGGGCTTTGCCTATATGCCTACCAGCTACAGCTATGTATGCAACTATAAGGATGGCGCATGGGAAGAAGGCGGCCTGACCGCCGACCACACCATCACCCTGAGCGAATGCGCAGGCATCCTGCACTATTGCCAGGAGATCTTCGAGGGTCTGAAGGCTTACACCACCGAAAACGGCGACATCGTCTGCTTCCGTCCCGATCTGAATGCCACCCGTATGGCCGATTCGGCAAAGCGCCTGGTCATGCCCCCGTTCCCCGAGGATAAGTTCGTCGAGGCCGTTAAGATGGTCGTCGAGGTGAACAAGGAATGGGTTCCCCCGTATGGCAGCGGTGCAACCCTGTACGTCCGCCCCTTCATGTTCGCAAGCGGCGAGGTTATCGGCGTGAAGCCCGCGGACGAATACCAGTTCCGCATCCTGGTTACCCCAGTAGGTCCCTACTTCAAGGGCGGCGATACGGCGATCACCGTTACTGTTGCCGACTACGACCGTGCGGCACCGCGCGGAACGGGCAACATCAAGGCCGGTCTGAACTACGCAATGAGCCTGTATCCCTACGAGCAGGCGCATAGGAATGGTTTCGCCGAAAACATCTACCTGGATTCCGCGACCCGCACCTACGTCGAGGAAACCGGTGGTGCGAATGTGCTGCTGGTCGATAAGAACGGCGCGTTGGTCGTTCCCAAGTCCCCCACCATCCTGCCCTCCATCACCCGTCGCTCCCTTATGGTCGTTGCGAAGGATTACCTGGGCATGGAAGTGATCGAGCGCCCTGTGAAGTTCGAGGAGATCGTCAACGGCGACTTCGTCGAGTGCGGCCTTTGCGGCACTGCTGCCGTTATCTCTCCCGTGGGCCACATCAAGGCCGAGGGCGTCGACGTCACTTTCCCCGATGGTGCCGAGCATTCCGGTCCCGTTATGGCGAAGCTGCGCCAGACTCTCACCGATATCCAGGCCTGCAAGATCGAAGGACCCGAAGGCTGGGTTTGCAAGATCTGCTAGTTTGCAGGAATATCGATTACGTGGGAAAGCCGGCGTTATGCCGGCTTTCCGTTTTGGGCACCGACACGATGCGTGTCGCGTCGTGAACCGGGCGCTTCATCCTTCCAGTGCGGTTTTCCCTGGTCAGCGCACATGGTTGGAACCGCCTGAAAACCGAAGGCAACCTCTGGAAGATGCATCGAAGGGTCGTGCTGCCCTTCGGCGGCGTGATAAGTAATCTGAAAGGAGTATGCGGCAAGTGGATATCGTGCGGACATTCGGCGGAACCGTCGCCTCCCAGGCGAAGGTGAATCCCGATCGTGCAAGGAAGCTGCTTATGACGGGATGGAGGGTCAAGCAGGCGCAGCTTGCCCTGGCGCCTGATAAGCGGCTTCCCAAGTCGCGCCAATATGCCGGCAGGTTGGCGATGGATACCATCTTGAAGGCGATGTCGCATCCCGACCGTGCTGCCGCGATCAGCATCTTCACCCCATACGAGCCCTTGGAAGCGGCGGGTATCATGCCGTATTCCGTCGAGCAGATGTCTTCCTTCCTTGCGGGAACCAAATGCGAAGGCTCCTTTTTGGAGACCGCCGGCTTGCATGGCTTCTGCGAGACCATGTGCTCGTACCACAGGACCTTTTTGGGTGCGCTTTCCAGCGGAATCGTCCCCAAACCCCGCTTTGCCGTGTATACCAACCTCGCCTGCGATGGCAACCTGATCACCTTCCCCTTCCTGGAGCAGAAGCTGGGTATTCCCGGATTCTGCATCGATGTTCCCTTCGAGCGCAGCGAGGATGCTGTTGCCGATGTCGCGCGTCAGATTCGCGAGATGACCGAATTCGTAGGAGATGTGACCGGCAAGCCCGTCGACGAAGGCCGCTTGCGTGAAGCGGTTGCCCGTGGCTGCGAATCGGCTGCAGCCTATCGCGGCTTCTTGGAAAACTCACCTGGAAAGCGCCTTCCTTCGGATATGGTGAGCGAGATGTACGCATTCCTGACGAACCACCTGCTTATGGGATCGAAGGAAACCCTCAAGTTCTGCAAGATGCTGGAACGCGAGATGGAAGCTGCGCCCCAGTCGGATGGCGTGCGTCTGATCTGGATGAATACCATGCCTTATTCGCAGCAGCCCGTCATCGATGCCATCAACTGCAACGATCGGGCATTCGTGGTGGCAAGCGACCTTGCGGCCGACCATATGCTCATCGAGGTCGATCCGGGTAAGCCCTACGAGGCGATGGCGCGCAGGATGGTCTATTCCGCTTTCGGGGGCTGTACCCAGGCTCGCATCGACCGCGAACTGCAGCTTGCCCGTATGACCCAGGCGGATGGTGCGGTCTTCTTCGCCCATTGGGGCTGCAAGGCGACTCTGGGGATTTCCACCATGATGAAGAATGCCCTGGAAGAAGCAGGATTGCCCTGTCTGATCCTGGATGGTGACGGTTTGGATGAATCGAACAGGAGCGATGGTCAGGTTGCAACCCGGTTGGGTGCGTTCCTGGAAATGCTCGAAGCCCGTAAGGCGGAAGGGAAGGGTGCACTGTAATGGTCTGCGCGGTTTGCAAATACACCCCGTTCGAGCTGTTTGCGGGTTTCGGCGAGGATGTGCGGGTCTTGGATGGGATGGCTCGCGATTTCGACTTAAGCGATACGGTGTCGCATGTGAATCTGTGCGGCTTCGGGAAAAGCGTGATCCAGGCTTCCCTGGAAGGAAGGGCCCCGCAGCTGGTTTTAGTGAACTGCTGTGATGTGATGCGCCGAAGCTACGAGATCATCGAGGGGTCCGGGTCGGCGGAATTCGTCCACCTGATGGACTTGCCGCATTCTTGCGGACCGTGCCAGATCAAGAACCTGGCCCGCCAGCTGAAGCGCCTCAAGGACGCCTACATCCGGTTTTGCGGGAAGCCCTTCGACCTGAAGGCGTGCCAGGCGGCGTTCTGCAATCCCGAGCAGCCCGAAGGCGAATACGTTGCCGTGTTGGGCGTGCGAGCGGGCAGGGAAATGCAGCAGATGATCGAGCAGGTTTTCAGTATGCCGGTGCGCAACCTCACTTGCACGGGAAATCGCAGGGTGGTGTTAGACGATCGGGCGCTTGCAACCGATGACGAGGATGAGTTCTTCCTCGAATACGCCCAGGCGCTGCTGGGACAGGTTCCCTGCAGGCGCATGGTGGATCCGTCGGGTAGGCGCGCGTTGCTGGAGGATCCCAACTGCAAGGGGATCGTGTACCACTCCATGAAGTTCTGCGACTTCTACGGACCCGAATATACCCAGATCAAGGCGCAGACGGATATCCCTGTCTTGAAGATCGAATCGGATTTCACCTTGCAGAGCAAAGGGCAGCTGCGCACGCGAATCGAGGCGTTTGCAGAGACCTTAGGCGACACGAAAGGCACAGGAATGAGCAACATCAACGAAGGCGGCAGCTATGTGGCGGGCATCGACAGCGGTTCGACCAGCACCGACGTGGTGGTGATGGACCGTGAGGGCGCTATCGTGTCGACGGCGATCATCCCCACGGGCGGCGGTGCCGCGAAAAGCGCCGAGGAGTGCCTTGATGTGGCGCTCAGGGAAGGCGGAATCGATCGCAGTGATATCGCGGCTATCGTAACTACGGGTTACGGCAGGGCCTATATCGACGCGGGCAACGATTCCGTGACCGAGATCACCTGCCATGCGAAGGGCGCCCATTACCTGAACCCCCAGGTGCGAACCATCATCGATATCGGCGGACAGGACAACAAGGTTATCAGGGTCGACGAAAAGGGCAACGTGGTGAACTTCGTCATGAATGACAAGTGTGCCGCGGGCACCGGGCGTTTCTTGGAGATGATGGCGAATGCCCTGGGCATCAGCCTTGAGGAGATGAGCCAGCTGGGTTTGAGCTGGGAAGAGGACATCACCATTTCGGCGATGTGCTCGGTCTTCGCCGAATCGGAAGTGGTCAGCCTGGTTGCGCAGAGCAAGGCCGTTCCTGATATCGTGCATGGTTTGGATAATTCCGTCGCGTCGAAGATCGCATCGCTTTCCAAGCGCGTGGGTGGCGCCGATGTGTACATGATGACCGGTGGCGTTGCGAAGAACGCCGGTGTTGTGGACGCCATTGAGAAGAAGCTGGGTTGCAAGCTGTACATCAGCGATAAGGCGCAGCTCTGCGGTGCCTTGGGAGCGGCCCTGTTCGCACTCGAGGGATTGGGGAAGTAGGGGGAGCTCTTTTCGCTCCGTAGCCATTCGAAATCCCTCTGCCGGACCCCCGCTTCCCTGGCGCCACGTACCGTTCGATGATGCGGTTGAGTGTCTCAGGCGAATCGAGGCACTTGTTGGAATCGCATTCCGATAGCAGCCTCATCTACCGAAAAGAAACCCGGCGTACGCCGGGTTTCTCGATTTCCTGTTCGTTCTGTTGAAGGCTTAGAACAGCTTCCAGTTGCCGATAAGGGGAACCTTCTTGGACTGGCCCATCATCGTGCGGACCATGCAGATGATTTCGATAACGCCAAGAACCACCATTGCGATGCATCCCAGGATGGGGACGATGATGGTCCAGCACAGCAGCACGGTGACCAAGCCCAACAGGGCGAAAAGCACCTGGATCTTCATCGACTCGCGGACATGGAACTTAACGTATTCGGAATCCTTCGCCGCAAGCAGCGCGATTACAATACCTATGAAACCCAGAAGGTAGCTTCCCGTTGCGAAGATCTTATTCGTCGCAACCTCCTCGGAATCGAAGGTGTGGGTGAAGTCGGTCGGTGCAGGAGGGGCTATCTGACCGGGAACCGCGCCGGAAACTGGTTGCGGCTGGAATTGCTGGGTTCCCTGGAATGCAGACGCGGGCTGAGCGGCTGCAGTTTCGGAGGCAGGCTGGGCTGCTTCCCCTTGAGTTGCCTCTGGCTGCGCCTGGACGGCTTCTACCTGCTCGGGTTCTATAGCGGCAACCACGGGTTCCATTACCTGGGTTTCCGCTTCCGCTGCAGCGGGAACCGCCGATCCGGTGGGGCTTCCGCACTGGGGACAGAAGGCTTTTTCGTTCTTCAATTCAAAACCGCATTGCGTGCAAAAACTCATGACGAACCTCTTCTCTTATCCATGTATTCCCAGGATGCGGATTCCGTAAGTAGATTCCGTCCTGAAGCTTGCTTCGATGGACCGAAGTGTACAGCAGGTCACCCGCTATCCTGTCGTGATTTGGAAAGCTAGGTTCTTCCGAAACCCGATTGTTCGCAAACTGTCGATTGCTTTTTCCCTCTCTAACCCCTTGACCTGGCAATATTCATGCAACGCATCGCATTCAGGATCGCGAGCACTGCAACGCCCACGTCGCCGAATACGGCAAGCCACATGTTTGCAATCCCCACTGCGGCAAGCAGCATGATCGCCACTTTCACACCGATGGCGAATACGATGTTCTGCCACACGATGCGCATGGTCTTCCTGGCGACTTGGATTGCAAGCGCAACGCCCTGGGGGTCGTCATCCATCAGCACCACGTCCGCCGCCTCGATTGCGGCATCGGATCCCATGGCACCCATGGCGATGCCCACATCGGCGCGCATGAGCACGGGAGCGTCGTTGATGCCATCCCCTACAAAGGCCAGTTTGGCGTCTGGGGAAGATCCCATGATCGACTCGATGCATTCCACCTTGTTCTGGGGAAGAAGCTGCGCATGGTATTCGTCCACACCAAGCTGGCCGGACACATCGCGCGCAACATCCTCGCGGTCGCCCGTGAGCATGACGACGCGTTTCACGCCAGCATCATGCAGCATGCGGATCGCCTGCTGGGAGTGCGGCTTCACCGCATCTGCGATAAGGATGCAGCCTAGGTGCTTTTCGTCGGCGGCAATATAAAGTGCCGTGTTGCCGTGAGGCGCATCACCCACGGCGATGCCGGCCTGCTCCATCATCCGGGCATTGCCCACCAGCATGCGATGCCCGTCGATTTCGGCGCTGATGCCGTATCCACCGCGCTCTTCCACCCTGCCGATACGGGAGGAGTCGATTTCCTTTCCATAGGCCTCGCCAATAGAGATGGCTATGGGATGGGTCGATGATGCCTCCGCATGCGCCGCAAGGCACAGCAGGCGGTCTGCGCTTTCCCCTTCGGCAGGCTGCACTTCCACTACCGCGAACTTTCCGCTGGTCAGGGTGCCGGTCTTGTCAAAGGCGACCGTATCGCACTTTGCAAGCACTTCCAGATAGTTGGAACCCTTCACCAGCACGCCACGACGCGATGCGCCTCCGATTCCCGCGAAGAAGGAAAGCGGAACGGAGATGACGAGCGCGCAGGGACAGGACACCACCAGGAAGGTGAGCCCTCGCTGGATCCACATCGACCAGCTGCCCAAGCCCACAAGAGGGGGGATCAGCGCCAAGAGCAACGCCGCAAGCACCACGATGGGCGTATACACGCGGGCAAAGCGGGTGACGAAGTTCTCGGTGCGTGCCTTCTTCTCGCTCGCGTTTTCCACCAGTTCGAGGATGCGGGACACGGCGGACTGTCCGTATTCCTTCGTCGCACGCATTTCCAGCCTGCCGGTCAGATTGATGCATCCCGAAACCAGCTGGTCACCTTCGGCAACCTGGCGCGGCACGGATTCGCCCGTGAGGGCAGACGTATCCAGGGTGGAAGAGCCAGTCAGCACCACGCCATCGAGCGGAACCCTATCGCCGGGGCGCACGAGCAGGCGATCGCCCACGGCTACCTCGGCGGGATCGACCTCGACTGTTTCACCTTCGCGTATGACGAGGGCGAACTCGGGCGCGATATCCATCATATCGGCGATGGAGCGGCGTGTTTTCCCGACGGCATACGACTGGAAGAACTCGCCTACCTGGTAGAACAGCATGACTGCCGCACCTTCTTCGAAATGCTGTTCGGCGTCGGGGAACAGCACGAGCGCGAAGGCGCCTAAGGTGGCAACGGACATGAGGAAGTTCTCGTCCATCACGCGTCCGTTGAATATTCCGCGGAAACCCTTCTGCAGCACGTCGTAGCCCGCGATGAGATAGGGGACGGCGAAGAGGACGAGCTCGACGAAAACCGCCCGGTTTCCCAGGATGGGCTCGAGAGGGAACACGCGGGTGGCCACCATAAGAGGTAGATAGATGGTAAGCGCGATCAGTATGCGACGAAGCATGCGCTTCTGCTTCTTCGTCATCGGTTTCACTCCTTTTCCTAATTGAAAGCGCACTCGGGAAAAGCACCGGTTAGCCGGTGCTTTAGAATCGATATGGTTACGAAAACGAAGCGGGATCTATCGGACGATGACGCAATCCTTTTCGAATTTGGATATAGCCTTCTGGGCGGCATCGAGGATTGCATCGAATCGTTCGTCTTCGGCATCAAGCGTGAGCTTCTGGGTCATGAAGCTGATGCTCACGCTGTTCACGCCATCGATTTTCGAGATGGCATCCTGCATCTTCGCGGCGCAATTGGCGCATTCCAGGTCTTCCATCTTGAATACTTTGCGCATGTCCGAATCCTTTCGAGTGTGCCTTTTCATATGAACATATTTCTATGCGTTCATATGTACTACGCACAAGAAGGGCTGTCAACCGATTTAATGATCCTTTCGTATTGCGGCCCCAATCGCGCTCCCGAAGTGGGAGGGAAAGGCATTGGCGGCTTCGATTGTTCTCTCGCTACAGGAAGGGAAAGTATTTGCAGCTTCGGGCGGTTATAGGGAAAGGAATTTGCAAGCTTGCCGGCCTTCTTCGGGAAAGCCCGCCTATATGTTAGAATGGATGGCGTCAGCAAAGCCCGTCGTTCCTTAAAACCCTACGGGCAGCGCGGATTTGTTGAAGCCCAGTTGCAGCTGGGCTTTATTTATCTGACGCTATCCGTTTGCACCGCTTATATTCTCGCCAGAGCATCAACACGGAACGAGCCGCATTGGCTACGCCAGAGATAATGCTGGCGATAAGCAAGATTTCGCACATAGGCAACACCTCCAATCTTGCCAAATAGAAATCTGGCTGACATGAATGCGCTGCCCGCAGTCGGATTTTGCTGACCCCTTTATCCTATCAGAGCGGAATCGACAGTCCTTTCATTGGGACAACCTTACGATTATCTAACGTCTTCAAAGAATAAGCCCTCCATCTAAAGGGGCCCGAAGGAAAACAGAGGGCCGAACAATTCGGCCCTCCGGTTCTCTATGGATTGTTTTCCTGGCCTTACAGGCGCTCGGCGATTTCGGTGCCGATCTTGTTCAGGAAATCTTCCAGACTGCTCTGGACGGTTTCGTTGGAACGGTCGCGGACACTGATATAACCGCCATCGCGCTCCTGTTCGCCCAGAATGAGCATGTAGGGCACGCGATCGACGCCGCGGGCTTCGCGGATCTTGTAGCCGATCTTCTCGTCGCGCTCGTCAACGACAACGCGCACGCCGGCTTCTTCCAACTTGGCGCCGATTTCCTTGGCGTACTCGCGGGTCTTTTCGGAAACGGGCAGGACCTTTACCTGGACGGGAGCCAGCCAGGTGGGGAACTTGCCTGCGAAGTGCTCGGTCAGGATGCCGATGAAGCGTTCGATGGATCCGAAGCAAACGCGATGGATCATGATGGGGCGCTTGCGCTCGCCGTCGGCGTCCATGAATTCCAGGTCGAAGTTCTGGGGCATCTGGAAGTCCAGCTGGATGGTGCCGCACTGCCAGGTACGACCCAGGCAATCGCGCAGATGGAAGTCGATCT
>JBJEKU010000025.1:0-3844 GCA_051878795.1 Eggerthellaceae bacterium | reverse complement strand
GTCTTTTTTTCTAGACTATGCTGCTGCCAAAGTGCGCAAGAAATTGTACGTTACCTAATTGGGAGAAGCCTGCAGACAAGGGCGCCTGCAGGCTTCTTGCGTGCTTGCCAGAGGGTCTTGCTTCGTCGGAGTCCCGCAAGCGAAGGACTTCATGCAAAGAAAAAACCCGCCTTGAGCGGGTTTTTTGAATTCAAATGGCGGAGGCGTGTGCGAATCGAACACACCCAAGACGCTCTTCACGCCTCGCAACGGCTTTGAAGGCCGCGGGCCCCACCAGGGAACCATCCGTCTCCATCGGATGATTAGTATATGTCATACATCACGTATTTGCAATAAGGAAAACCAATATATGAAAATCCGCCTGCGCTTCGGCAACGCAGGCGGAACGCTTCGTTTTCGTTTGAGTTTGCCTGATGGGCGGGTGCTTCGATTATCGAATGGTGATCTGCCCTTCTTCGCCTTCTACGATGCTTCCTATGCGAGCGGCGTCGCGGCCTGCAAGTTCCTTGAAACTTGCCGCGAAGGCATCTGCCTGTTCTTCGGGAACGGCAACGATCAAACCACCGCTGGTCTGAGGGTCGCAGAGCACCTTCAATCGAAGGTCGCGCTGCCCATCGTCCATGCCGGGGGTTGCGACCAGGTCGTCAATCCAATGTGCGGTCTGCTTCGCCCTCAGGGGGACCAGACCGTCTTCGGCATGCTCGATCACGCGGTCGAGCAACGGGATGCACTCCCAGTCGATCTGCGCCGCATTCCCGCTCGATGCGAGGATGCTGTGCAGGTGGCCTAGCAAACCGGATTCGGAAATGGCTGCTGCCGCGTGGGCCTGTGCGTCCTTCATAGCCTGAGCAGCGGGCTTGTTGAGCTCCATCATGGATTCGATGGCGGAAGCCATGCTCTCGTCATCTTCCTTTTCCGCATGGCGTGCCTTATCCAGGATGCCGGTGCCTAAGGGCTTGGTGCAGAACAGGACGTCGCCGGGGGCGGCGTTTTCGTTATGGATGATCTCGTGGGGCTTCGCGATGCCGAAGGTTGCCAGGCCGTATTTGGGTTCGGCGTCGTCGATGGAGTGTCCGCCGACGACGAAGGCGCCGGCTTCGATCACCTTGTCGGAACCGCCCTTCATGACGTCGCCAACGGATTCCACGCCCAGCTTGCAGGGGAGCGCCATGATGTTCAGCGCAACCACGGGATGGACACCGACTGCGTACATTTTCGAAAGTGCGCCTGCGGCGGAGATTGCGCCGAAGGCGTAGTAGTCGTCCGTCAGCGGGGGGAACCAATCCAGCGAGAAGGCGGCAACCTGGTCGTTGTCTACTTCGACTATGGTGCAGTCGGTGCCGTCGACGAAGCCGTTGAGCAGGCTGTTGCCCACGACGGGGGCGAGGTTCTTCTTGATGCCCTCGAACTCTTCGGGCTTCCACTTGGCGGTGGTTCCGCCTTCCAGCACGCGCTGGGTCAGCGGGATGGGGATCTCCTCCTCTTCTTCCCCGTCTCCGCAGCCACCCCATTCGGCGCCTCCGTTATCCCAGCTGCCCCAATCCTGATCGAAGTCGTCGTCCCACTGCCCATCGACCAAACCGGCTTCGAAGGTATTGGAATCCTTTTCAGTCATACTTCCTCCTTTGCGCAGGGACTATCGAACGAAGATAACCCCGCCGGGTCCGTCGATGATCTCGGCGATGATTGCGGCATCGCGTCCGGTCAGTTTCTTGAAGTTCTCCAGGTAGATTTCCGCCTCCTTGGGGGTGAGGGCGACCAGCAGGCCGCCGCTGGTCTGAGGGTCGCAGAGCACGCCCATGCGGTCGTCGTAGGTGATGTCGTCCATCGTGCCCTTCTTGACGAATTCGGATGCCCATTCCATGACGTCGAAGGTCTTGCCGGGGCGGCATCCGCTGCTGGAGTACTCGTAGGCGCCTTCGTAGAGGGGGATGGAATCCCAGCGCAGGATGGCGGAATTACCGCTCGATTCCAGCATTTCGTGCAGATGGCCGGCCAGGCCGAAACCGGTGACGTCGGTGACGGCATGCGGGTTCAAGCCCTCCATGGCCTCTGCGGCGGGCTTGTTCAGCTCCATCATGGACTCCACGATGGGCTTCATGCTCTCTTCGGTTTCCAAGCCGGCGAGGAAGGCCGAATGCATCAGGCCCATGCCGATGGGCTTGGTGTATACCACCACGTCGCCCGGACGGGTGCCTTCGTTGCGGCGGATCTTATCGGGATGCGCGACGCCCAGCACCGCGAGGCCGTACTTGGGCTCGAAGCATTCCACGATATGGCCGCCAACCAGGAAGGCGCCGCATTCGGCGACCTTGTCGGCGCCGCCGCGCAGGATCTCCTTCGCCACGTCTTCGGTCAGATCCTTGGGGAAGCCCATGACGTTCAAGGCTGCGATGGGTTTGGCGCCCATGGCGTAGACGTCCGAGATGGAGTTCGATGCCGCGATGGCGCCGAACTCGTACGGGTCATCTGCGATGGGCGTGAAGAAGTCGAGCGTGAGCACGACAGCCTGCTCGTCGCTGACTTTCAGCACCGCGCAGTCGTCGCTCGTGTCGAAGCCCAGCATCAATTCCGGGTCGACTGCAGGCGCGATGTTCTTGAGAATTTCCTTTAAGTCCTCCGGACCCCACTTTGCTGCTCAACCGCCTTTTTTGGTGGTGCGGGTCAGATGGATCCTTCCGTCCTCGTCCCAGATGGGAAGATCCGGCTCGGCGAATTCGTCGTCGCAGCATTCTTCGACAACGAATTCTTCAGAGAGCTCTGAGCTCATGTGCGCTCCTTTTATTGTTCTGATGGTTCAGTAAAACTGCATGAATCGGCAATCGATAGCATACTCAAAACAGGAGGCGCTGTACGGCTCTCAACCGAAAATCGATAGGTGAAAATACGGAAAGCTAATCAGTATTGGAAAACCGAATCAGCATGGGCGGGAGCTCTTTGCCTGAAAGCAGAAAGAAGCCGGCCGCGTATGCAGCCGGCTTCCTGCAAGTTGCTTGCGAGGGTTTGCCTAGACGGTGGCGAAGTAGTTCTTCAGGCCTTCTGCGATTGCATCCATCTCCTCTTCATCGAGCAGGGTGCGGGGGTCGACGATGACGGCGTCATGCGCGATGCGTGCGACGATGGGCACGGGGCACTGCTGGACCAGGAACTTGTCGCATCCCTGGGTGCTGCCTGCAATGGGCTTGATCGCAACGGCGAAGGTGTCGATGTCGTACATGGGCAGCGACCCGCCGCCTGCGCGGGAGATTTCGGGGACGACTTCGATGTCGGCCTTGCCGGGCTCGATGCGTTCTTCGATCATGGCCTTCAACCTGTCGGCACGGACGCGGACGGTTTCGGCATCTTCGGACAGCATGCGCACGGTGGGGATGGAGTTGATGGCCTCTTCGCCCTGCAGATAGCAGCGCAGGGTGCCTTCAAGGGCGGCCAGGGTCATCTTGTCCAGGCGGACGACGCGGGCCAGGGGGTTCTTCTTCAGGCGGTCGATCAGGTCCTTACGGCCGACGACGATGCCGCACTGGGGGCCGCCGAGCATCTTGTCGCCGCTGAAGGACACCAGATCGGCGCCTTCTGCCAGGGACTGGGCGACGGTGGGTTCCTTGCGGGCGCCGTAACGCTCCAGGTCGACGAAGGAGCCGGAGCCCTGGTCTTCGAAGACCAGCACCTTGTGGCCGGTTTCCTTCTCGTGCGCATGGGAGATGTCGCGCAGCTCGGTCAGGCTGACGTTCTTGGTGAAGCCGATCACCTGGTAGTTGGACTTGTGGATCTTGAGCATCATCGAGGTGTTCTCGGTGATGGCGCGCTCGTAGTCGTGCGGATGGGTCTTGTTGGTGGTGCCCACTTC
>JBJEKU010000024.1:0-3927 GCA_051878795.1 Eggerthellaceae bacterium | reverse complement strand
ATTGCGGGCGCTTCGGGTTCTCCGAGTTGGGTGCAACGGGCCGCATGGCCTTGAAACTGCCCATGGCGGGAGAACGCTGAGGCGGTATGCGAACCCCTCCCAAAACGAATCGAAGCACCCATTAAGGATGCTTCGATTCGCGATATTGGTGCTCGAAGGGAAGGACCGAGCACAGGGTTTCGCCTAATTGCCAGTGAGCGAATTCCAGGCTAGTCCTGGACGAAGTCCGGCTTGCTCTTCCAAAGGGAATAGTCGTCGGAATATTCTTCCATTTCCGCTTCGTTGTCGCCTGCTTCTTTCAGCCTCTTCAGGTAGTCTTTGGTCTCCTTTGCAACCACGCCGGACAGCGCGATGAGCGCAATCATGTTCGGCAGGGCCATAAGGCCGTTCACGATGTCTGCAATAGTCCAAACAGCAGCGACGGTGAAGTAGGGGCCGGCGAATACGCACAGGATGTATACCCAGCGGAATGCCAGGATGCCCTTCTTCTTCCTGCTGCCGATCAGGTATTCCAGGCAGCGCTCGGAATAGTAGTCCCAACCAAGAATGGTGGTAAAACCGAATACTACCATGCATGCCATCAGCAGGAAAGAGCTTACTTCTGCGGGGAAGGGAAGGCCCTGCTGGAATGCGTAATTGGTGATCTGCACGCCCTGCAGTCCCAGGTCGGGTGCCCAGGCGCCGGTAACGACGATGCACAGTGCGGTCATCAGGCACACCACGATGGTGTCGATGAAGGTACCGGTCATGGAAACCAGGCCCTGGCGCACAGGCTCCCTGGTCTGAGCGGCTGCAGCTGCGATGGGTGCGGAACCCAGGCCGGCTTCGTTGGAGAAGATGCCGCGGGCAACGCCCTTCTGCATGGCCACGATGATGCTGCCCACGATACCGCCGGTTACGGCTGCGGGGTTGAATGCCGCGTAGATGATGGTGCCGATCGCTGCGGGGACCTTGGTGATGTTCAGGACCAGGATCAGGATGGCGCAGCCCAGATAGACCACGATCATGGCGGGAACGACCTTGGATGCAACGGCTGCGATGCGCTTGATGCCGCCGATCAGGACGCCGCACACCAGCACCGCCAGCAGTGCGCCGCCGATGACGACGGACCAGCTGATGGCGCGGCCTGCAACTACCAGGCCTGCGGTGCCTGCGGGGTCGAAGTTGGGATCGAAGAAGGTCTGGATGGCGCCGGTGATGGAGTTGACCTGGGTGAAGGTGCCGATACCCAGCAGGCCGACCAGGCAGCCGAAGATGGCGAACATAACGGCCAGCCACTTCCACTTCTTGCCCATGCCGCGCTCGATGTAGTAGAAGGGGCCGCCCAGCACATGGCCGAACTTGTCGACCGTGCGGTACTTAACGGCAAGCAGGCCCTCGGCGTACTTGGTGGCCATACCCACGATAGCGGCGATGATCATCCAGAACACCGCACCGGGGCCGCCGGTTGCGATAGCGGTTGCAACACCCACGATGTTGCCGGTACCGACGGTTGCGGAAAGCGCGGTGCACAGGGCGGCGAAGCTGGAAAGCTCGCCTGCAGCGCCCTTTTCATTTTTCCACATGTAGCGCAGCGCGCGGAACAGGTTGCGGAATTGCACGCCACCGGAACGGATGGTGAGCACAAGGCCGCCGCACAGGATGAGTGCCATCAGCGGCACGCCCCATACGAAGTCGTCGATGGCGACCAGGATGTCGTTAAATGTCGCGAAGAAGTTCTCCATTCGCCGTCCTCCTAGACTGGTGTTCGCGGGTTTGCTCTTGAAAATGCAACCTGTCCACCATACGCCCGCTTGCATGCGGGTGGGTTATACGGACTTCGGCTTAACTATATGAAGCTATTTATATCGGTAGCGGGAAAAGCCCTGATAATGCCCTTTTGGGATGATTTGGGCCCGAAATCCCCTGAATAACGCTATTAAGAAATCCATATCCCGAAAAGTTCCGTTACCGTTCGTCTGCGATACATGCCCGTTCGCTGTCGGTGGTATGCTGGCGGGGTAATGCGAATCACCCCTTGAAAGGCGGGTAAATTGATCGTTTTCGATATTCCGGGCTTCGATCCTATTGCGGTCGAGCATCTTCTGCTGGACTATAACGGCACCATTGCCAAGGATGGCATCATGCCCGAAAGCGTGCGTTCGCTCATCGCCCGGCTTTCCGAAAAGCTGCAGGTGACCGTGCTTACTGCCGACACCCACGGTACCGTACGAGCCCAGTGCGAGGGCTTGGACGTGCATGTGGAGACCTTTCCCCGTGCGGGCGCCGCGCAGTGCAAGCGCGATTACGCGCAGGGCCTGCAGGGCGGGGCGGCATGCCTGGGGAACGGTTTCAACGACATATTGATGTTCGATGAGTGCGCGCTTTCCATTGCCGTGATGGATGCGGAAGGCGCCTGCGCGAAGCTCATCCCGCATGCGGATATATTGGTGCGCAGCATGGAAGAGGGTTTGGAGCTGCTGCTTACGCCCGACCGAGTGCGGGCCACGCTGCGCAGTTAGTTGGAGCTTATTCGCGTGGTGCACGTTCGGCTTACGAACCTACCGCGAGATTGCCGTCAGCAAGGGTGCGGGATGGAAACTTCCGCGTGTTGCGGGATGAATATGAAAGGGGAGCGTCATGCTTCGTCTGGAAAACTTCGTTGAAGATGCATGCCGGCTGTTCGCCGATCGCCAGGACAACATCATGGAAGTGCCTGCCAGCTTGATGGCGCGCACGGCGACGGAGGACTGCCCCGAGCCTGGGGCGAAGACCATGCAGGTGTTCGCGCCCGTGTCGGTGGGCGTTGCCGCGGCGGACGACCCCATTTTCCAGGAATTCTGCCAGCCCCACGTCATCGGCGAGGGTTTCGTGAAGCCTTCCGAATGGCTGGACGGCGCTGCGAGCGTGGTCTCGGTGTTCTTCCCCTTCGCAAAGGATGTGTGCATCACCAACCGCCATCCCGGTCAGGCCTCGCCTGAATGGCAGTACGCGAAATACCGCGGCACGCAGCTGATCGGGGCTTTTTGCAGGCAGCTGTGCGAAGAGTTGCGCGCGGCGGGCTACGAGGCGCTCATGCCGGTTGCGAGCGAGCGCTTCGCACTTGCCCAGAACCCCTGCGAATGCGATGGCGAGGCGGACTTCGAAGTGTGCAGCGCCTGGTCGGAACGCCATGCGGCCTATGCCTGCGGACTGGGTACCTTCGGGCTTTCGCGCGGGCTCATCACCCGAAGCGGCATGGCGGGCAGGTTCGGCAGCATCATCACCACTGCGCCCATCGCTCCCACGCCGCGTGAGTACACGGACACCTATGAATGGTGCACTTTCTGCGGCGCCTGCGTGAAGCGTTGCCCCGTCAACGCCATCAGCCTGATGGACGGCAAGCGCAATACCTTGTGCTCGGATTGGTGCAAGGCCCTGCCGGACGGCTCGGTCTACGGTGATGCCTGCGGCAAATGCCAGGTGGGCGTGCCCTGTTCCACGCGCAAGCCCGTTTCACTGAAACCTAAGCCGCGCAGGTAGCGGGCGAAAACCCGCAAGAGGCGGGAGCCCGCTCAGGGTGCGGTTGGTGTGCGCTTTTCATGCATGGGTGCCGTGCTTCTGCAGACAGCCCGACGACTGTCTGGTATGCACGGTGGTCGCGGGAAGGCAAAGAAGTAGTGCCGCATTGGGCGAAACGTGATAGAATGACGTGACGCGCCTCCGTAGCTCAGGGGATAGAGCACCGCTCTCCTAAAGCGGGTGTCGTACGTTCGAATCGTATCGGGGGCACCACTGATTTCTTACAAGCCATCGGGTCTCCCGGTGGCTTGTTGCTTTCCAGTGGCCTTTGCGACTGGGTTGCGAAGGTCGTTTTTCTGTCTGAACAGCACGAAGTTCTGCGCATCGTGTCGATTCGATGTCTCGAAGTTCTGCTCCTCGTGCATTTTGATGGGGCTGAAGTTCTGC
>JBJEKU010000023.1:0-3969 GCA_051878795.1 Eggerthellaceae bacterium | reverse complement strand
GCCGAAGCCCAGCTGAACAGCCTCATAACCATCGGTTGCAACAGTCTTGATCTGGCAGATGGTATTAGGTGCGCACTGGATAACGGTTACGGGAACGATGCGATCGTCCTCATTGAAGACCTGGGTCATGCCCAGCTTGGTTCCGTAGATAGCGTTAATCATTCAGTCTTCACTCCCTACAGCTTGATCTCGATGTCTACGCCAGCAGGAAGGTCGAGACGCATCAGGGAATCCACGGTGTTGGGGGTGGGTTCCAGGATGTCGATCAGACGCTTATGAGTGCGCATCTCGAACTGCTCGCGAGAGTCCTTGTTTACATGGGGGCCCTTGATGACGCAGTACAGGTTGCGCTCGGTGGGCAGCGGAATAGGACCAGCTACTTTAGCACCGGTCTTCTGGGCAGTGTCGACGATGAGCTTGGTGGACTGGTCCACGATCTCATGGTCATAGCCCTTCAGGCGGATGCGAATCTTCTGATTAGCCACTTGAGTTACCTCCATTTAAAAGCGTTTCGCTTAGCCATCAGGCCTTAAGCGTTACCGCCTGCTTTGCTGACAATTTCTTCCTGAACGCTCTTGGGAACAGGCTCGTAAGAGTCGAACTGCATGGTGTAGACAGCACGACCCTGGGTGCCGGAGCGAAGGTCGGTTGCATAACCGAACATGTTGCTCAGAGGAACCTTTGCGCTGATGACAACGGCGTTGCCGCGCTGTTCCTGGCCCTGGATCAGGCCACGGCGGGAGGGGATGTCGCCCATTACGAAGCCCATGTACTCTTCAGGAGTCTCGACCTCGACTGCCATCACGGGTTCGAGGATAACGGGGTCGCCCTTCTTCAGAGCAGCCTTGATAGCCATAGAACCTGCAACCTTGAATGCAGCCTCGGAGGAGTCGACGTCATGGTAAGAACCGTCGACCAGCTCTACGCGGACATCCTCGACGGGATAGCCTGCCAGAACGCCGGAGTTGAGTGCTTCCTGGATACCCTTGTCGATAGAGGGGATGTACTCCTTGGGAACAACACCGCCGACGATCTTGTTCTCGAACTGGTAACCCTTACCGGGCTCCTGGGGATACATGTTGATGACGCAGTCGCCGTACTGGCCGCGACCACCGGACTGGCGGACGAACTTGCCCTGTACGTTGAGAGCGGGCTTGGTTGCCTTCTCACGGTATGCAACCTGGGGCTTGCCGACGTTTGCCTCGACCTTGAATTCGCGGAGCAGACGGTCGACGATGATCTCCAGGTGCAGCTCGCCCATGCCGGCGATGATGGTCTGGCCGGTTTCGTGGTTGGTGGAAACGCGGAAGGTGGGGTCTTCTTCGGCCAGCTTCTGCAGGGCGATGCTCATCTTGTCCTGTTCGGCCTTGGTCTTGGGCTCGACCGCAACGTCGATAACGGGATCGGGGAATTCCATGGACTCCAGAACGATAGGTGCATCTTCTGCAGTCAGGGAGTCACCGGTGGTGGTGTTCTTCAGACCGACTACTGCGATGATGTCGCCAGCCTGGCAGCTATCGATGTCGATACGCTGGTTGGAGTGCATCTGCAGCATACGGCCGATGCGTTCCTTCTTATCACGGGTAGCGTTGACAACATAGGAACCGGAATCCAGGGAGCCGGAGTATACGCGCAGGTAGGTGAGCTTGCCGACGTAGGGGTCGGTCATGATCTTGAATGCCAGGGCGGAGAAGGGAGCCTTGACGTCGGAAGGACGCTCTTCCTCTTCTTCGGTCTCGGGGTTGACACCCTTGATCGCAGGAACGTCAACGGGGCTGGGCAGGTAGTCGACAACGGCGTCGAGCAGTTCCTGAACACCCTTGTTCTTGTAAGCGGAACCGACGAATACGGGGTTCAGCTCGCAAGCGATGGTGCCCTTGCGGATGGCAGCCTTCAGCTCTTCGACGGAGACTTCTTCGTCCATGATGATCTTTTCCATCAGCTCGTCGTCGCAGTCAGCGGCTGCGTCCATGAGTTCCTGATGGCGGATCTGGGCTTCTTCCAGGAATTCTGCAGGGATTTCATCCATCTGCTCGGGGTAGGTCATACCCTTGTCGTCGGCCTTGAAGTCCCATGCGGTCATGGTAACCAGGTCGATAACGCCCCAGAAGTTGTCTTCTGCACCCATGGGCATCTGAGCTGCAACCGCAGGAGCGCTCAGACGATCCTTCATGGTCTGGATGGCGCGGAAGAAGTCTGCGCCGACGCGGTCATACTTGTTGATGAACGCGATACGGGGTACGCCATAGCGATGTGCCTGGCGCCAAACGGTTTCGGACTGGGGCTGAACACCGGCAACGGCGTCGAAGACCGCAACGGCACCGTCGAGAACACGCAGGGAGCGCTCTACTTCGGAGGTGAAGTCAACGTGGCCGGGAGTGTCGATGATCTGGAGACGGTAGGAAACGCCGTCCTTGGGCCAGAAGCAGGTGGTTGCAGCGGAGGTGATGGTTACGCCGCGTTCCTGTTCCTGAACCATCCAGTCCATGGTAGCCGCACCTTCGTGCACTTCGCCGACCTTATGGGTCTTGCCGGTGTAGTACAGAATACGCTCGGTAGTAGTGGTCTTGCCCGCGTCGATGTGGGCCATAATACCGATGTTGCGGGTTTCCTTGAGGTTGATCTTAGCCATGCTACATTCTGCCTTTCTTACCAGCGGTAGTGAGAGAATGCGCGGTTGGATTCGGCCATCTTGTAAACGTCTTCGCGACGCTTTACGGATGCGCCCTGGTTTTCAGCGGCGTCCATGATCTCTGCAGCGAGGCGCTGCTTCATGGTGTGCTCCTTGCGCTTGCGAGAGAAGTCGACAAGCCAACGGATGGCCAGCTGATTAGCACGACGGGAGTTGACCTCCATGGGAACCTGATAGGTTGCACCGCCAACGCGCTTGGGCTTTACTTCCAGGGTGGGGCGAACGTTGTCCATGGCCTTCTTGAAGACGGTCAGGGGATCCTGCTGGGTCTTTTCTTCGACCAGCTTGAATGCGCCGTATACGATGTCTTCAGCGATGGACTTCTTGCCATCCAGCAGGACCTTGTTGATCAGCTGGGTAACCTGGCGATTGTTGTAAACGGCGTCCGCCTGAACTTCGCGGCGAACTGCTGCTGCACGACGAGGCATGAGCTTTCCTTTCTCTATCGCTTAGTTCTTGGGACGCTTAGCACCGTAGCGGCTGCGAGCCTGCTTGCGGTTGTTTACCGCAGCGCAGTCCAGAGCTGCACGGATGACCTTGTAACGAACACCGGGGAGGTCCTTAACACGACCGCCGCGGATGAGCACCATGGAGTGCTCCTGCAGGTTGTGACCGATACCGGGGATGTATGCGGTAACTTCCATGCCATTGACCAGACGGACACGGCATACCTTACGAAGCGCAGAGTTAGGCTTCTTAGGGGTGGTGGTGTACACGCGGGTGCACACGCCGCGCTTCTGAGGGTTGCCCTTCAGAGCGGGGGTCTTCTTCTTCACGACGGAGTCGTGACGGCCTTTGCGGACCAACTGATTGATGGTAGGCAAATCTCTACTCCTTTGTTTATCCAGCGGTTCGTTTCTGCTGAATGCGGATCCGAACCTTCTTTGCCTTTGTCAAGTGCTGCGTTCTGAGTGCGTTCAGCTGTTGCGCACGCAAAACGAGCCATGTTCATGACGCATCGCGGTACTTTACCAGCGAAAAAAGGGAGTGTCAAACGCCACGTATCCGGGCGTATCCATACATACATACATACTATCGTTTCCCCAGGTCATCAGTATGTTTCGTAAGCTGCCTACACAATTCCTGCGCATCTGTGAAGCCCTTTTCGAAAAAAATCCCCCATGAAGGACGCCTCTTTTGTACGGAATATGCTCCTCTCGCCTATTCGGTTTTCCCATAACCATTGAAAAGCATTTTTATTCACCCTGTTCATTGAGGTTTTTTATCGTGGTCAGCAGAGAATCTATTCGAAGTAATTAACGATTATCGTGTCCAGT
>JBJEKU010000022.1:0-23449 GCA_051878795.1 Eggerthellaceae bacterium | reverse complement strand
CGCAAGGCTTAATGACAGCGTTGTCTCGCATGAACCTACCGCATATGCCGACCAAAGCACTTCAACCGACGAAGACCCCGACGGAACCCGTTTAATCGACGACTACCCCGCCACCGGCATCGCGGGCATTTCGGCAAGACAAGGGGGCTGGACGGAAGCAAACGGGCAGGCTCCCTGGAACGGCGCACCTGATTCTCTGGCAGGAAACCCCATCGTCAATCCTCCATACAACCCGACGCCAAATGGCAATGAATACGTGCAGCACCATCAGGCAAATCCAATCCCCGCCAGGAGTGCCAAATCCGATAACACACCCCTTATCGTTGCAATCATCATCGCCCTGATTATCATAGCCATCGCAGGCTTTACTTTCTTCACACAGGAAGATGAAACCAATCAGCCGAGCAACGAGACCACGCAAGTGGAAACCGATGAATCCAATCGTAAGAGCACGGGTGAAAGCAGCGCAAACCATTCCGAAGATTCAGGCTCTGCAGGAACGAGCACAACCACCGCTTAGCAGGAAAGATCGCCAAACCGAAGCAATAACCGCAATTGCAGGACACTCACAAACTGCGACCTCGAAATATCGCAAGAGGGTGCTCATTTCGTCATAAGCAGGTCTTCCTGTCGTTGTACAATCAACCAGCTGTCGACCAATCGAAGGATAGGACCCCAAGCTGATGGCGAAATACTGCTCTCAATGCGGAAACGCGCTCAAGGAAGGTAGCCTGTTCTGCTCCCAATGCGGAACCCCCACCAAGAAACAAAAGTCCAAAGCGCGTAATACGCCATCAGATAGCCTCACCTTCAATGCAGGGAAAAGCTCGCAAAGCACCATCCTCACCCAAGCATCCACCCCATACAATCTCTCCCCCCAAGAGCAGGAAAGTCCCGCGGGCTTTCTCCGCAAGGGCAACGAAGAAAAGCCAGAACAACAGCAGAAGAAAAAAACCTCCAGAAACAAAACCCTCATCATCGCCGCCTCCGTCGTTGCGCTTCTCGCGCTTGCTGCTGCGTTAGCCTGCTTCGTCTTCGCAAGGACGGAAGACACAGGCGATCAGTCGATCGGTTATGCAGCCTATAACGATATCTGCGAGCAGCGTATTGAAGAGCACGGAAAACCAGAAGAAATCGAACAAGACGGAATGAAGCTCTCGTCAGGGCTTTGCTATGCAAACCTGATCGACCTCGATGGAAACGGCGTCGACGAGATGGTGCTCGCATGGCAGGACCCCAACGGTGACTACGAAACAGGCTTGGAGGTGTATACCTACCGGGATTACCGGGCCGCCTTCATTTCCACCCCCGAAGGCTTGAGCCAACATGCCACGAATGGCGGGATATCGTATCTCGAATTCTACAAACGCACGGGAAGCGATGGCTACGCACTGTCCGTCACGACATACGATTCCTCGTATCCAACGGAAAAGAAATCTCAGAGGATATACGGCTTCTCCCACGGGGAATGCATTTTGCTTGCCGAGCGCTCGCAAGAGTATTCGGGCTCGTCGGAAAATGAAAACTATGCCTATTATTCTGGACACTACGAAACCGCCGTCGATGAAAGCGAATACAACCGCCTTTTCGACGAATTCCTGGAAGAACCGGATTCTCCCGCTATCCACGCCCATTTCTTCACGGAAGCAGGCGATCCGATCGAAGAGACAGTGAAGCTGAATGGCGATACGAAGAAAACCATCGACTGCGAGGGAACGAGCAAAGCAACAAACGAAACACTCGGCAAGCTCGAAGAATACCGGGGGACGAACCCCCCGAACCCCGGATTATCCGATGAGGCAAGAGAAGCCTATCTGGAACTTTGCAGGGAATATATCGGAAACTATGGCGAACCGAGTGCCGAAAACCAGCACGGGCAGGTATTCGGCACGGGTCTATGCTACACGAAGTTGATCGACGTGAATGGAGACGAAGCCGATGAGCTGGCGATCGCCTGGATGACCCCAGGCGCACCGCAAACGGGAGGGTTCGAAATCTGGTCACACCAGAACGGTTCGCTTGTACAGCTGTTCTCCGGCAACGACGTAAGCACCCACGGAACGAATGGATATTTCCCCTATATCGAGTTCTTCGAACGCAATGACGGAAAAGGCTATGCCCTGGCGGTAACCAAATGCCGCGGCTCATACCCCGAAAAGTATGCGCATTTCCTGTTCGGTTTCGACGAATCGGGCAGCACCCTCCTCGCACAGCGCAGCGAAACCTACGACAACAGCCAACCGGATAGAGTCCCCACCTACTATGAAGGTGAATGGAAGGCGCAGATCGACGAAAACGAATATCTGAACCTGTTCGGGCAGTATCTGAATGACCAAGCGACACCTGACGTCCACGTTCACCTGTACACCATGGATGGCACGGATTTTGACAACGGAACCCATATCACCCCCGATACTTCCATGACCATGGACATCAGGGGAACGCTCGAATACACGCGCTGGACGCTCGATGAGCTGGGGTATTACGGCAATCAAGACGAAACGACCATCGATTCGTCTTCGATGGAATCCACCGCGGCCGACTTCGTCGAAGCGTGGTATTCCGATTGGACCTTCCAAGACGGAAGAAACGTAGCCAATCCTCAAACCAAACCTGAGCGTTGCATTGCATATATCGCAGAGGGAACCCCTCTCTATGATGAATTCAGCGATGAATACACCTTCGTCGCAGGCAGCGGTTCCCGCTTCTCCCAAAGCGCCTCCTACAGCGTGGTCGCGGTCGAAGCAAGCGCCGAAAGCCAAACCACCTGCAAGGTGGCGGTCAGCTTCATCGGCATCCAGAACAATGTCGACCAAGCACGATACGAGCAGCTGATGCAGGGACCCTATTCGCAGGACATCTGGATCCTGACCTTCGACGAGGACTTGAAGATCACGCAAATCGAACGCGGGGACTGATCGGAAAACAGAAAGAGGGCAAAGCCACTCGGATTGCTTCCCAAATGAAAGCGATCCGTAATTATCAGCACTTCCCCCGCTGTGCCCAACGCGCTAGAATGTGCGGAATGCTTTCGGAAGGAGGGGTCATGGATACGACGGCAAACCAAGCGAAAATCTGGAAAATCGTCATCACCGGCGGCCCCTGTGCAGGAAAATCAACCGCGCTCGCAAGCGTTAAGGAGCACTTCCAGCAAAAGGACTGGCTGGTCATAACCATCAACGAAACCGCGACCGAGCTGATCGCCTCCGGCTTGCGCCGAGAATACTGCACAGACATGCAGTTCCAAATCCGCGTGATGCAGCTGCAATTGGCAAAGGAACGCACCTTCGAAGAAGCCGTGCGCGACCTGGGCTTCGAAAAAGTGCTGATCGTCTGCGACCGCGGCATCTTGGACAACCGCGCATACATCCCCGACGACGTGTACCGCCAGGTGCTGGAAATCAACGGCATTACCCACGAGCAGGCACGCGCGCGCTACGACGCGGTCTTCCACATGCAAAGCGCTGCCGTGGGCGCACCCCATCACTACAACCTTTCCAGCAACACCACGCGCAGGGAAAGCGCACAAGAAGCCGCCCAACTGGACGAAAGCATCGCATACGCCTGGAGCGACCACCCGCGCTTCTTCACCGTCGAGGCATCAGACGACTTCGAAGGCAAGATCGCACGCCTGATCGCCCAGATCGAAGCGGCAGAGCAGTAATCCCAATCGCTAAGGCAAAGGAGGCCGGAGAGCAAAGAGCCCTTCCCACGTTCTCAAAGGGGTGGCAAGACCGCAGGCAGTGCGCAGCGGACAGCCCTACCACTCACTAACGAGCGCACTTTCGAATACCAGTACCCTCGATTCGAAGGAAGCACTATGAGAGAACCAAGCGAAAAGGAAATCGTCAACACTGAAAAAGCCATCCGCAACATGACCATGGTCAGCGTCATCGGCAACGCGGCGCTTGCAGCATTCAAGCTGCTCGCAGGCCTGATCGGCCAATCTGCCGCCATGGTATCCGACGCGGTTCATTCGCTTTCCGACGTGCTCTCCACCTTCATCGCACTCATCGGAGTCCGCGTTTCCCAGAAGGAAGCGGACGGAAAGCACCCTTACGGCCATGAGCGCTTCGAATGCGTGGCAAGCCTGCTGCTGGGATGCTTCCTGGCGGCAACCGGCATCGGCATCGGATACAACGGCATCTCCGCACTGTTGGACGGCAGCTATCTGCAGGCGCCCGAACCGGGACTCATCGCCCTGGGAGCGGCGCTGGTATCCATCCTTTCCAAGGAATGCATGTACCGCTACGTGCATACCACCGCACAGCACATCCATTCGGAAGCCTTCGAAGCCGACGCCTGGCACCACCGCAGCGACGCCCTTTCTTCCATCGGTGCGCTTGCAGGCATCGGAGCCACCATGCTGGGATTCCCCGCCGGTGACTGCCTTGCCTCGGTCGTCATCTGCGCATTCATCCTGAAAGCCGCCTGGGATATCGTCAAAAGCGCTATCGACAACATGGTCGACACCCCCTGCAGCCCCGAAACCGAGCAGGCAATCTTGGAAGTGGCCCAGTCCCAGGAAGGCGTGGTCCGTGTGGATGCGCTCATGACGCGCCGCTTCGGGAACCGCGCCTATGTGGACCTGGAGATTGCCGTCGACCCGTACCTGACGGTCTTAGAAGCACACGAGATCGCCCAGAAGGTCCACGACCACGAAGAGAAGGTCTTCCCGCAGATCAAGCACGTCATGGTGCACGTAAACCCCGCATAGGCCTACCCCGCAACAGCCCCGCCTATCGGCACGCGGCGAGCATCTCCCCGAACGCTTCGAAGAGAGCACATTCCCCGAAGCAGAAACAAGCGCCCCACCCTCGCCTCTTAGGCGGGGACGGGGCGTTTTTCGCGTCTCTGCGCTCTTTCGAAAACGCGGAGCAACGATCAGCCTTACGCCTTGTCCATAACTTCCATCAAATCGCGATCGCGCTTCGCGTCGAGCCCGCGGTTACGCAGTGTCAGGATGAGATCGACCGCCACCATGGTGAAGTTCAGGAAGTAGAAGAACACCACGTAAGTGAGCGATTCGGCGGTGAACTTGGAAATAATGCCGAAGATGTAACCCGCTTCCACAATAAAAGGGAACACCATGCTCTTCCCTCGCGCGGTTCGCGAACGCCATGATTTCACGATAGTCGCCGGCCACGCCGCCGCAAAGCAGAGTAGGAAACACATCTCGAAGAATACAGACAACCCAGTCACACATGCTCCTTCCGCCATTCCATTCTTTCCGACTACCAGCCTACGCCCAGAAAGGTTGCCATCTGGTAAAACGCACGTTTTCTTTGCAATTGGAAGCGCGGAAGGCAGAAGGATAAACCGGCACCGAATCAAGGCGCGCGCCATTAAGGCAAGCCCGTCGAAACAAAAAACCACAACAGTGGGCCATCGGAACCACCCTATCCGCATCACGGGAAAGAACGGGCCGGATGCATGCTTCATGCGGTCTTTCGCTTCGCAGCCTGCGCGATTATCATTGAAGGCCGAAACTCTTTTATGCCCCATCAAGGCATCCGCTATATCGATCGGACCAATATGCTGCATTTGAACCATGCGATCATGCATGTCATCGACTTCAATTCCTGCGTGAACGTATACTCGCAGGAAGAACTGGACATCAACGCCAAATGGCCGAAGGGCTACTGCACCAAGCACGTCAAGAAAGCCTTGGAAAGTATCGAGAACATGCGGGGCTCCTTCGCGCCCGAAAGCGCCTTCGCCGAAGAGCTGCGCGCATACTTCAAGGGAGAACGCGATTTCGTGGACCTATCGTGCCAAGTCGCGGAATTCGTTGCGAGCGAGCTCACCCGCATGGAAAAACCCGTTTCCACCGTCGTTCTGGTTATCGATTTCGAAGACGACCCCAAAGCCCCCTCCCCCAACATGACTGACGAGGAAATCGAACGCGCATACCAAGCCAAGGGCAACCGTTACTTCGCGCTCTTCCTGCTGGAAAGCAAACCCGCATACATGCACGAAGTAGGCACCGGCGAAACAGGCGGCACTGCCGTCTCCATCAAGCGGCACTTCGCCATCTTGCCCAGCCCCTCGCAGAAGATCGCCTCGTACGCACTCGTCGAACGCGGAAGCATGGACGTGCTCTTCGTCGATAAACCCCGCACCATCGCCGGCGAAGAACGCATGCTCATCCCCGACGGCCTTCTGCAATGCAGCAAGGAGGCATCGAGCAAGGAAGTGATCGATACCGTCACGCGCATCGTGGAAGAAGTCGCCCAGGAATACGGAGCCAACCCCACTGTGGCCATGTCGAAAGCCAAGGCACGCGTGTCGGAGGCGGCGGATGAAGACGAATGCATCGCGCCTTGGGAAATCGGGGAAGAGGTCTTCGAAGACGAACCCCTGCAAAAGAGATACGAACAAGCCATCGCAGAAGCACAGGTACCCGAACGCGTTCCCGTGAAGAAGGAAGCCGTGAAGCGCGTGGCGAGGAACCACAAGATCCGCACCGATACGGGAATCGAGATCACCTTCCCCGCCGAATACTTCGAAAACCCCGACTTCATCGAATTCGTCAGCAATCCCGATGGCATGATAAGCATCGAGCTGAAGAATATCGGCAGCATCGAAAACCGATAAGGAGAACAGCAATGATCTACAAGGATTTCCAGGACCTTAAGATATCCCAGCTTGCCATGGGCTGCATGCGCTTGCCGCTTGCGGGCAGCGGGCAATCCCAGATCGACGAAGACGCCGCCCGCGAAATGGTACGCCTGGCAATGGAATCCGGCGTGAATTACTACGATACCGCCTTCGGCTACCACGATGGCGAATCGGAGCGCGTCATGGGACGCATCCTCAAGGACTACCCCCGCGAGTCCTTCTTCCTGGCGGACAAATTCCCCGGCTACGATTCGAACAACTGGGGCAAGGTGGAAGAAATCTTCGAGCTCCAACTGGAGAAATGCCAGGTCGACTACTTCGACTTCTACCTGGTCCACAACCTGTGCGAAGCCAATGTCGATGCCTACCTTGACGAGCAGAAATACGGAATCCTTCCCTATCTGCTGAAGCAGAGGGAAAACGGCCGCATCAAGCATCTGGGCGTATCCGTGCATGCCGAAATGCCCGCATTCCAGCGCTTCATGGATGCATACGGCGAACATATGGAATTCTGCCAGATCCAGTTGAACTATCTGGACCTGCGCTTCCAGCGCGCCGACGAGAAGCTTGCCCTACTGGAGAAGATGAATATCCCCGTATGGGTGATGGAGCCCCTGCGCGGCGGCAGGCTGGCGGACCTGCCCGCAGCGTGCATGGAAAAGCTCGCCCCGTTTCGTCCCGAAGCCGACGCCGTCGAATGGGCGGTGCGCTTCCTGCAGAGCTTCCCGCAGGTTACCACCGTGCTTTCAGGAGCATCGGCCCTCGATCAGATGCGGCAGAACATCGATCTGTTCAGCGAGGAGAAGCCCCTGGACGCAAACGAGCTTGCCGCCCTTCAGGAAGTTGCCGAAATGCTCACCGACGGATCGGTCCCCTGCACCGCCTGCCATTACTGCACCAAGTACTGCCCGAAGGAACTGGACATCCCCGGCTTGATCCAGCTGTTCAACCAGCGCACTGTAACCGGGAAAGGCGACTTCATCGCCTCCATGCGCCTCGCATCCATGGACGAGGAGCAGCGGCCCACGTCATGCATCGGCTGCCGCTCGTGCGAAGAGGCCTGCCCCCAGAACATCCCCATCGCACAGGTGATGGACGACTTCGCCAAGCTCATGGAGAAATAACCCGAGCAGGCTCAACCGATCGGATCATCGGATGGCGGCCATACCGGCTGCCATCTTCTTCATTCCCGCTTCGAAGCTCAAATCGAAAGAGCAGACGGCTTCCCCACGAAACGCAGATTGCACTGAAAAAGGGCGTTGACCTGCGTCAACGCCCTGAATCAGATGCTATTTCCGATTGCCGGCCAGCCCGACGGGGATGCTTCACACCCCCGCTCCCCGGGGAAACGGTTCCAACTCGCCGAAGAGTGAAGAAAAGTCCTAGTGGCAGTCGCAATCGCATTCCCCGTCGATACCCAGAACACCATCCATGAATTCCACGATGCCCCATTCGACCATTTCCTTGATCTGGGAATAGTTGTGGATTTCGTGACGGAAACCAGGGTACAGACGGGTGCGAACATTGTGGCCCGTATTAGCCAGCCAATTGGAAACGCGGTACACGCCTTCGCCATAATTCCCCACAGGATCCTGGTCGCCTGCGATGTTGTAGATGGGAAGGGCGACGGGAACGCGCTCCGCCCACTCGGTACCATTGATGCAGTTCATCATGCCCACGAAATCATACAGAGAGCGGTTGGAAACGGGACGGGTGAAAGCATCGAAGGGATCGTTCGCATGGTCTGCCTGAACCTGGGGATCATGGCAGATCCATTCGTTTCCATACGTGATCTCACCACAGCGCTCGCACATCCAGCCCAGCAGCTTCGTTGCGTGCTCGGGATCGGACTGCTCTCCCCTGCCTTCTTCGATGGCGCGTCTCAGGTCTTCGGCGACCTCATCGGCATTGGGGAATTCAGCGCAGGTGCCGCAGATGGTCATACCCGCAAGCTCTTCACCGTATTTTGCTGCGAAATCGCGTGCAATCATAGAGCCCATGCTATGGCCGAACAGGAAATACGGCAGGCCAGGATAGAGCCTCTCCACTTCGGCCTTCAGGGTGTGCTCGTCTTCCATCATGGTATGGCAGCCGGTTTCACCCCAATCGCCCCACACGTCGTTCACAATCGCAGTCTTGCCATGGCCTACATGGTCGTCGGCAGCAACGATATAGCCCGCCTCCACGAAGGTCGCGATCATATGCAGGTAGCGGCGGGAATGCTCCCCAAAGCCGTGGATAAGCTGGACGATACCCTTCGGCTTCGCTGCGGGAACATACACCCACGCCTGGACCCAATCTCGTTTATTGAAGGATTCGAAGGAAATCTCATGAAGCACCCGAATCCACCTCTCTTCCGTTATCTCGCCATGCGTTTCCGCACACTTGCAATCCACCTGAAGATGGTACCCAAAAGCAAGGCGCTAACGCCGCACATGCCGAAAGACCCCGAAACGAACGAAAAAACACAGCGTGCACCGACCACGAAGCTTGCGGGGCATTGGCTATAATTGCAGGCAGTCGAATATTCGGGGAAAGGAAAACACGTGATCTGCAGCCATTGTGGAAACGAAATCAGCAACGAATCGCGATTCTGCACATACTGCGGATTACCCACGGCATCATCCGCACAACAGACGACAAGCCATGAGGCTGAAGGGAAGACGAACAGCCTGCCTTCGCCCCAACCGATCGAAACAAGCCCATCGGCAACCCAAGAGCCCGATCCAGACGCCACGCTGACTGTCCTCGATCCTAGCATCCTCGACCCGGCATGGAATGGCCAGGCACCTCAAGCCCATCAAGCAACCCCCGCAGGGAGACCGGCACCCACCATCAATTTCAACCCGATATCCGGTTCCCAAGGAAGCAAGGCGCCTGGCATTCCGCATCCCAATCATACGGGCACGGTCTTCCAGCCGCCCTCGGGCTCCGCTTCCAATCCATTCAGCAATCCCGTGCAACAGCTGCAACAGTACCAATATCCCCAGCCCGACCCAAGCCCCTCTGGCAAAACCGACACCAAGACCATTGCGCTCCTTGCCATTGCCTGCGTGCTGTTCGCTATCCTGATTGCCGCTGGCATCTACTTCGCCATCGGATAGACAAACGGGCGGCCCGTATCGGCGCCGCCCGTTTTTTATTCCAACAGCCCTCAGAAAGGCAGCTGGGCTACATACCCCATTAAAAACTGCGCCCGCGATACAGCTTGACGCTTATCACCACGCTTGCCGCGTACACCGCAAGCATGCCCGCAATCAGGATGGCACCCATACCCAAAGGCGCCAGCTGCAGGGTGATGCTATCCAGCAATCCACCCAGCCATGCCCCCAGGCTTTCTCCTCCGGGAACCAATTTCGCAAAGCAGACTACCGCAATGATCAGGGCAAAGAACGCGAAGGGAAGATAACGTACCGCACCCGTGAATCCCAATCTGAATACGACAGGAGCCGCAAGCGCCGTCGCCGAAAGGCAGAGAACCAAACTGATTCCAACCATGAGCACGATGCTCCCTGCATCGCATGAGCTCACGCAGGACACGAGTACAGCATTGCCAGGCATCGCCAGGGCAAGCAGCGCAATAACGGCAATCACCGCCAACACCACCGCAACCCCCAAAAGCGAGCAGAGCAGGATGGAAAGGTAACGCCCGATCACCACTTCGGAACGCGAGATAGGCATCGCCAGGCGCATTTCCTGCCACTTGTTCTGCTCGTCGAGCGAAAACAGCACCATCAGACTCACGTAGCCCAAGCTTATCGGCCCGACAATCATCGCCGGCAATACATCCCCATCGATCGCGGCAAAGAAGAACACCAGGCAAATCGTGATAATCACGCCGTTGACCAGGTTCTTTCGAAGTATGGCAAAATCAGAAACCATGACAGCCCTCATAGCGCATCCCCTTTCAGGAAGAACTCCAGGTACCCGTCAAGCCCCACACGCTCGACGGCGATATCCGGAAAGCTCGAAGCAAAGCCCAGCCGGTCGGAAACCAGGACATCGGCGCAATATGGGCGCTGCAGCAGGCGCAAGACGACCGATCGGCCCGCCTCAGAGCCCTTCACCCTCTCCAAATCCTGGCGAGTACAGTGGGCAACCCCGGCAAGATCGGTTATCCGGCACGTTTCAACGGAGAAAACAAGCTTCCCCTTGTCGATGCACACTACGTAATCTGCCAGCTTTTCCAAGTCGTCGGAGATATGGCTCGACATGAGGATCCCCCCTCACGCCGCAGCCCTCTTCCTCGGCTTGGAGCATGCAATCGCGTAGAAGCGTTATCATTTCCCCACGAGCCAGAGGATCCAAGCCAGCCGTCGCCTCGTCCAAGATGAGCAGTTCGGGACGGGCAGCCAAGGCAAGCGCGATGGAAAGCTTCATACCCATGCCTCGGGAAAGCTCTTTAACGCGTTTATTCCCAGGCACGCCCATCTTCCCGATCAAACCCCAGAACAGGCTTGGATCGAAATCCGGATAGGCGCGCCGCGCAATCTGCGCTACCTCCCCAACACTCAACACGTCCGGAAAGGTACAGCTATCGAATACTACGCCGATCTTCGAGCGCGCTCGCACGAAGTCCGCCTGGGACATACACGCAATCTCTTCCCCAAATAGGCTGATGGAACCCGAATCGGGCTTCGTCAACCCCAAGATGCACTTTATGATGGTTGATTTGCCGGCACCATTGGCACCAACCAGGCCGACCACGCAGCCTTCGGGCACCTGAAGCGACACATCATCCAAAGAAAAATCCCCGTAGCATTTGCGCAAGCCGGCAATCTGCAGCAAGGGAGCAGCTGCTTCGTGCATGGATCATTCCCCTTCGGCCAGAAGCTCCAGCATCTGTTGGAGCTCTTCAAGGGAGATACCCGCCCCCTTCGCCTCTTCCAGGGACCGGGACAGCAGGTCTTCGATGCGGCGAAGGCGCTCTTCCTGAAGGAACTGGACGCTTCCGCCCTTCACGAAGCTGCCTTTCCCCTGAACCGAATAGATGAAGCCCGCAGCCTCCAAATCAGCATAGGCGCGCTTGGTGGTGATGACGCTCACCCCCAAGCCGCTAGCCAGGGAACGGATGCTGGGCAGTTTCTGTTCAGGTTCCAAATCACCGGAAAGGATGGCGTTTTTTATCTGGGAAGCGATCTGCTCGTAGATGGGCAGGTCGCTTCCATTGGATACGAGTATCTCCACGTTCTTCCTATCATTGACATGCAGCTATGCGAGCTCGGCAACTGTGCATATACTGAGTATGTTGTATATATACACTTATGTCAAGAAGGAGGATTTCCTTGCTTTACAGGACCTCGTCGTCGCTGTCGTCAAGCAGGGGGAGGGTCACGGTGAAGGCAGAGCCCAAGGATTCGTCGCTTTCCACCTCCACGCTGCCGTTATGCCGTAAAGCCACATGCTTCACGATAGCCAAGCCCAGTCCGGTGCCGCCCGTTTCCTTGGAACGGCTCTTGTCCGGACGGTAGAAGCGCTGGAAGATCTTCTCTTGCAGATCTTCGGGAATACCCACGCCGGTATCCGATACGCGAAGTTTGCACGATTTCCCCTCGCCCCACACCTTCACGCGAACCATTCCGCCTCGCTTGTTGTACTTGATGGCATTCTCCACCAGGTTGCAGGTCATCTCCTCGAGCATCTGCTCGTTGCCGCAGACGAAGACCGGGTCATTTGCAGGCACACAGGAAAGCGATACATCCTTCTCTTCGGCAAGGATGGAAAGCCGTTCGCAAACGCGATTGGCCACATACTTCATATCGATAATCCGCTGGTCCTGGATATCGAAGCTCACCTCATCCAAACGGGAAAGCGTCAGCACATCGTCGATGAGCTTGCGCAGCATCTGCGCCTCGTCGTAGATAACACCCGCGAAGCGCTGCACATCCTCAGGGGAAGCGTTTCCCGACTTCAGGATCTCGGCATAGCCCGAAATGGCATGCACGGGGGTCTTCATGTCGTGGCTCACGTTGCTGGAAAAATCGCGCCGCATGCTTTCCACATGGGCCAGCTCGCGATTCTGCTCTAATAGGCGTTCTTGCTGTTGGCTGATCCTGTCAAGCAGGGGCTCCATTTCCGCATACACCCTGTTGTCCAAGGGATGAGCCACATCCAAGTCGTCGATCGGCTTGATGATGGAATGCGCCAGCCTCCTGGAAAGCAGCAGCACCGCAGCCAAGGCGAGCACCAACAGAAACGCAAGCGGTCCGAAGGTCATGGAAAAGAAGGCGAAACGGGAGTAGTGGTCCTGCGCCAAGCGGATAACCGAACCGTCATCTAATTGAACTGCCGCATAGAGGGTGTCGGTATCGAAGGTTTTCGAATGGCGCACGGACACGGCATCGCCGGACTGGCGCGCCATCACGATTTCCGGCCTGTTCCCATGATTATCCATGCCCGACGCATCGGTCACGCTATCGAACAGCACCTTGCCATCCTCCGCGACCAAGGTATACCGGGAAACACCCGACAGCTCGGAAGCCAGGCAACTTATCTTCTCGTCGACGCTCTTCCCCTCAAGCTGGGATGCGGCCGTCTTCGCCTCGGTAAGGAGCTTGTCTTCGGTAACACGCTCGCTCACGCTGAAGAAAAGGAAGGAGAGAAGGGCCGTCACAACAAGAAGGGAAACAACGGAAAAAACCGACATCGTGACGAAGATTACCCGGAATAGCGACCGGGATTTCCCGCTTTGCAGCAAAGCCCCTTGCGCTTTACACCCTGAAAGCACTAGGCCTCCTTGACGCAATAACCCACACCGCGCACGGTGCGGATGACCTTGCCGCTACCCTCCGAGGCCTCATTGAGTTTCTGGCGAAGCTTTTGCACGTGAACGTCGATCGTGCGGGTTTCCCCCACGAAATCGGTTCCCCATACGCGCTCCATGATCTGCTCTCGGGTGAATACCCTGCCAGGCTGGCTCACGAACAACGCAAGCAAATCGAACTCCTTGGCGGTCAGCTCTATAGGCGCTTCGGAAACGGTCACCTCATGTGCGTCGAAATCGATGACGATATTCGCAAACGAATCCCTATTCGATACGGTTGACTGCAAGGGCATGCCCGCACGTCGGAGCAGGGCCTTCACGCGCGAGACAAGCTCCATCATGCCGAAAGGCTTTCCCAGATAGTCATCGGCCCCCGCATCGAGACCGCTCACCTTGTCGAATTCGGTTCCCTTCGCAGTCAGCATGATGACGGGAACGTTCTTCAGCTTGGAATCGCGGCGGATATGGGAAAGGATTTCCATGCCCGACATGCCGGGAAGCATGATGTCGAGCAGGACCAATTCGGGCAGCTGGGATTCGCATGCCCTGAAAAACTCTTTTGCCTCCGCAAAGCCCGCGGCCTCGAAGCCCGCTTGGCGCAGGGCATACAAGGTCAGTTCGCGGATGTTGGTGTCGTCTTCGACGTAGAAAATACTCATGTGTCCGATTGTACCCATACACAGGGGCGCAAAGGTAAAGATAGCGTAAAACCGCAGCTCCGCCATAGACCCGGCAAAACCGCACAGGGCCGGCAGCCCAACGGAAACAGCAGGAGGCGGACGCCTCCCGCGCAGAAATAGCCCTTCTGCTCGCACGGGGAAACGTCCTCACTCCTGCAGGAATACCCGTAAAGCGCCCGATAGCGCCCTATTCGCCCAATTCGATCATCCTGCGGATGCAGCGACCCGCCCCCTCCATCACATCGGCGGGAAGCTCGATCACCTCGCCGGCAGTGCCCCGCAGGCATCCCAGCACATCCATGAGCGTAGTTGCCTTCATGTCGTTGCAGGTCAGGCGGGTGGAAAGCGGATAGAAGGATTTTTCGGGACAATCGAACTGCAGATGCTCGACAATCGAAACCTCGGTTCCGATGATGAATTCCCTTGCATCGGACTTCTTCGCGTAGGACATGATCGCCGTAGTGGATCCCACGAAATCGGCATGCTCCACGACTTCCGCAGGGCATTCGGGATGCACCGCCAACAGGGCGCTGGGATGTGCCGCCTTCGCTTCGAGCACATCCGCTTCGGTCATGGCCTTATGATGCGGGCATCCACCGTCGAAGAAGGCGAACTGCTTTTCAGGAACCTGGGCGGCGACATAGCTTCCCAGGTTGGGATCGGGCACGAACAGGATCTTGTCCGCCTCGAGCGCCTTGCAGATCTGCACGGCCGAAGAAGAGGTGACGCACACATCGCAAGCCGTCTTCAACGCGGAAGTGGTATTGATGTAGGCAACGGTCGCATAGCCCGGATGCTCTGCTTTCAGACGCCCCAGCAGTTCGAGATCGATCTCGTCGGCCATAGGGCAGCCCGCCAGGGGGTTTGCCAGATACACGGTTTTCTCCGGGCACAGAACCTTGCAGGTTTCCGCCATGAACCTGACACCGCACATGATCACGGTCTTGTTGGGAGCCTTGGACGCAAGCACGCTCAACCCATAGGAATCGCCTACATAATCCGCCACCTCGAGGATTTCCTGTCCCTGGTACGCATGCGCCAAAATGCACACGTCGTTTTCCTGCTTGAGCCTTCTGATCTGCTCCTGGACTTCCGCCACCTTCATTATCGAGCCTTCCTTCCTTTCGTTTTTCCAACCTCACCGTCGCAGCACCCTGCAACTGCCTTCGGGAGGCCCAATACCTATCCTGAAAACCCAAGGTTCCGGACGCTGTTCAACCCGGAATCATGGGAACGGCAAGCAGGGTAAGACCCACCTGCCACCCCGGCATCCATTACGCCCTATCTGCCTGCACTGTCGGGAGAACGCGGAACGAGCATCCCCGCTTCCCGCAGGCGCTCTTCGATAAGATCCAAGCGCTGTTCGCTCGGAGCCTCCACCAGATGGTAGTGATAGCCGGAAGTAACGCCGCTCAACAGGCTCGAACTGCTCCCTTTGAGGGTTTCGCAGAATTCCTGGACGTCCAGACGTGACGAAATGTCCATATCCGCCGTGATCCTGCCGTACACCCGATGGCTCACGCTCACGTTCAGGACCTTGCCCCCGCAATCGACGATGGCATTCAGCTCGTCTTGCACCTGGTCAGGGGTGTGACGCACCTTGAATTCGCGCACGATGGCAGGTTCGGACTCCATCACATACCCACGATGTGTGGAGATGATATTCGCATTCGATGCGCGCAGCACGGCGATATCCTGCACGATCACCTGGCGGCTCACCCCGAACCTCGATGCCAGATCCTTGGCCATCACAGGACCCTCCGCCTGGCACAGCTCCTGGTAGATTCCGCGTCTTCTGCGGTCGCCTTTCGTCGGCATGGCTACTCGCCCTCCACAGTCACAGGATGCAGGTTCTTCATGGAAAGATCCAGGATGGGCGCAGAATGCGTAAGCGCCCCGCTCGAGACGAAATCCACTCCGATCCCCGCAATCGATTCGATGTTTTCTGCAGACACATTGCCGGAGCATTCGGTCTGCGCGCGCCCGCCGATCAGCTGCACTGCCTCGCGCATCTGGTCGGGGGTCATGTTGTCCAGCATGATGATATCCACCCCGGCGTCGAGGGCTTCCTGCACCTGGGCAAGGCTTTCCACCTCGACTTCGATCTTACGGACGAAGGGGGCGTATGCACGCGCCGCCTGTACCGCCTGGGCGATACCGCCCGCAGCCCCTATATGGTTGTCCTTCAGCATCACCCCATCGGACAGGTTGTAACGATGGTTGTGCCCGCCGCCTATGCGAACGGCGTACTTTTCGAAAATGCGGCAGTTGGGTGTGGTCTTACGCGTGTCTAACAGCACGGTTCCCGTACCTTCGAGCAGATCCGCGATCTTGCGGGTGTAGCTCGCGATACCGCTCATCCTTTGCAGATAGTTCAGGGCAACGCGTTCTCCGGAAAGCAGCACACGGATATCGCCCCGCAGTACGGCAAGCTTCTGACCTGCGCACACGCGGTCGCCATCGGAACACAAGGCCGTAATCCGACATGAAGGGTCCAGTAAGGTGAAGGTTCGCGCGAATACCCCCATACCGGCAATGACGCCATCCTGCTTGCAGATCAGATCGACCTCGCCCAGGCAAGCATGGGGCATCACGGCATTGGTCGACACATCCTCGCTCGAGATATCCTCGCGCAGTGCCTGCAAGATCAGCTGGTCCGCATTCAATGTCATGGTGATGCTATCCACGCACCTCACCATCCCTTTCGATCAGTTCTTTCGCGATTCTGGCATATTCGGCGAGCAAGCCCTCTGGATCGGAGTACTGTTCCAAGTCGATTTCGGGGAAACCCTCGCACGGGCGTGCCCCGCATGCATCGCCACCCAACAAAGCGGCGATATCATGCGCCGCCCTCTTGGAGAACACGAGCGATTCCAAAAGCGAATTGCTTGCCAGGCGGTTCTTCCCATGCACGCCGTTGCAGCTCACTTCTCCGCAGGCATACAGACCGGGCATTGAAGTGCGGCTTTGCAAGTCGACCTTAATGCCCCCCATGAAGTAATGCTGGGCCGGGGTAACGGGAATGGGATCACGCAGCACGTCATAGCCCTCTTCCAGGCAACGCTGCCGGATGTTCGGAAAGTGGTCCAGTATCACCTGCTCGCCCAAAGGCCGCAGGTCCTCCCACACGAAATCGGTCCCATCCGCCTCCATCTGGCGCCTGATCGCCCGGCTTACCACGTCGCGAGGAAGCAGCTCGTCGACGAATCTTCGTCCTTCCTTGTCCAGAAGCACGGCACCTTCGCCCCGTACCGACTCGGAAACCAGGAAGCTGCGCCCCTGCCGTGGCGAATACAACGCCGTGGGATGGATCTGCACGTAGGAAAGATTCTGCAGCACCACCCCATGCTCATGCGCAATCGCCAAGGCCTCGCCTGTGATATGGGGGAAGTTCGTACTCGCACGGTACAGGCCGCCAACACCTCCGGTGGCGAATACCACCGCACGCGAGCGGACGGCAAAGGCCTCGCCGCGCCCACCGCAGGCTACGATCCCGCAGCATCCATCCTCCCCTTCGATAAGGTCCAGCATGGTCGTGTGCTCCATGATGCGCACGTTGGGCAACGCGCGGACCGCCTTCAGCAGCACGGAAGACACCTCGCGGCCGGTAACGTCCTTATGGAAGAGGATACGGGGTCGTGAGTGGGCCCCTTCGCGCGTGTAGTCCAAGCTGCCATCGGGCCGCCTATCGAAGCGGACACCGCACGCTATCAGATCATCGATTACCTCGCGCGATTGGGCGATCATAGTGCGAACCGCCTGCGGATCGTTCTCGCCGTGCCCTGCATCCATGGTGTCTCGGAAGAAGCTTTCGAAATCATCGTCGTCATGCAGGACGCAGACGCCCCCTTGGGCCAGGAAGGAATCGGACTCCTCACAGCTTCGTTTGGTAACAACCAGGACATCGAGGGTCCGGGGAAGATTCAGTGCACAGAACAGGCCGGCAACGCCGGTTCCAACGATGACGACATCGCAGGTCATGTTCATCTTCGGCAACCACCCCTCTGTCAGCGCTGCTCTTTCAATGGCTACCAGTACACGTCAAGTTATCTGTCAAGTCAAGTGTAAAGTTTTGAATTGTCATTTCTGAAATCACAGCATTCATGTTGGAAAAGCACCGTAGCCTCTTGAAGAGTCGCAAGCGAATCCCAAGCCGCCACCCTCCGACGGAACGAGGCACAACATGGGCATCAAGCCGAACCCTGAGAGCCCGACCGCAATCCCGCCCAGCACCATTCTGCGACCACCCCAGACGACAAGGGAATCCATTCCATACGAAAAACGGGTGCGGCAAGGCGCCGCACCCGTTGGAATCATCGTATCAACGACGAGGATTCGTCCTTATGCCTCCTGGATCTCGCCCGCGCGATACGCCTCAAGCAGCCATTCCAAATCGGCGATCTGCTTGCGAATCCGTTCCCCGCGATCGGTGTCGGCGACGGTGAGCATACGGTCCGGCTGCCAGACCACGCGCTTTTCGGACTTGATGTCGAAACCATCTTCGACAGCCGCACGGATGGAGGGCAGCGGTTCGTGGGAGGCGAGCACGATGCCTTCGGCGTCGTACACCAAAGTGAAGCCCGCGATGCCGGTGGTCTTCTGATAGGCGGCAGAATAACCGCCGTCGATGCGGATCACCCTGCCACCGCACATGATGGGGTCTTCGCCATCCTTCACCTTCACGGGCACATGGCCGCACACGATGCGGGAGGTTTCAGGATCAAGCCCGAAGTCGCGGAAGATGCCCGCCATCACTTCTTCATTGTCCATCATGGAATAGAAGGCGTTCTTGTGTTCCTTGCGCGCTTCCTTTTCGGCGATCAGGTACAGCTCGAAAGTTGCCATCTTGCTCTTGGCGAACAGAGGCGAGCCCTGACCCAGCCACATGTACCACATCATGTCGGCACCCAGCTTGCGCTTTGCGGGGTCGGAGTCGTTGAAGCCCATGCGGATGTAGTCCTGCATCACGTCGTAGAGGGCGCGGCCCTTGTACTTGGTGCCGAAGACATCGGTTTCCATCAGGCTGCCGTCGGGATTCAGGGGCACGCAGGCATGCAGCATCAGGCTGCCGTTGCAGATCTTGTACAGACTGCCCTTTTCCAGCAGGAAGCGCATATGGCGGCTGAGCTTCTCGCAACCACGGAAGGCCTTTTCCAGGCACTGCATGACATATTCTTCGTCGTCGGTGAGCTTGTAGGGATCGGAGGGGTCGACCGTGGGGAAAACCTTGTCGGTCAGCTCGTACTCCACGCCATCGCAGACCACGGTTCCCTTTTCGTAGTCGATCTTATCCAGCAGCTTGCGGCTTTCCAGGTCGAAGCCGGGGTACTCGTCGATAAGCTGGGCTTCCACCTTGAACTGGATGATCGCCATTGCCTTCTGGATCTTCACATTCAGATCCAGCTCCTGTTCGGAAAGGCCCTCGGGCTTTATCTTCAAACCGAAGGCGACGCAGGGGTCGTCCTTGTACGCCTCCTGCGCGAACATGGCCAACGGGCGGATGTTGATGCCGTACGCATCCTCCAGGATGTTCAGATTGCCGTAACGGGCGCAATTGCGCACCACATGGGCGATGCAACCGCGCTGGCCCAGTGAGGCGCCCATCCAAACCACGTCGTGATTACCCCACTGGATATCGAGCGAATGGTAGTTCATCAGCATATCGACGATGGATTCGGGATTGGGGCCACGATCGTAGATGTCGCCCACCAGATGCAAGTGATCGACTGAAAGCCGCTTGATCAGCGAGCATATATCGTCGAGCAGCTGCACGGCATTGCCCACCTGGATCGCACTTGCGATGACCGCAGCACGGAAGGGGTCCTGGCACTGCCAGCCGTCGATGGGCGCAGAAAGCAGTGCGTCGATGGCGTATTCCATACCCTCGGGCATGGCTTCCTGGACGGTTTCGCGGTCACGGGTGCTCGCAACAGTACGGCACACCGCAGCGGAAAGCACGATGGCGTCGGCAAGCCACACTGCAGGGTCTTCGACGGAAGCGAGTTCGCAGGCCGCCTTTTCCTTCGGATAGTAGATGATGGTGGCGAGCAGCTTCTTCTGGTCTTCGGTCAAAGTATCGCCGAAGGTCTCGTCGATTGCACGGCGGATACCACCCACAGCATTGCGCAGGGTATGGGAGAAAGCGCCGAATTCTCCGTGGATGTCCGAAGCGAAGTGCTCCGTTTCCTTGGGAAGGTTCAGGATGCCGTTCAGGCGCACGATCTCTGCGGCGGTTTCGGCCGCGGTGGGATAGGACTTGGAAAGCAGGTTCAGGTAACCGGCTTGGGATACGTTCATAGGAAACCCCTCACAATCGGGATGACACACTGGTACAGAGGATAACCCATTCGGCGCAATCGAGGCAGGGCCTCATCGGCGTCCGACATCGTGTCGGGCTGACGGAAGGAGCAACGAGTCGACATTCACTCATCCGAAGGAAATATGAAACCGGCCGTAAACCAACAGGGAAGACGCCTGAATATCCAGGCGTCTTCATTTTCGAGAACATAATCAAACATTACATCCAACACACTTTGGAAGCATCCAAATCGACAGCGGTGCGCGCATGGACGGGCTCTTCCGGGACACCGATAGCAAGCACTGCCTCCAAGGTCAGATTCTCGTCAATTCCCAGCAAGTCGAACACGAAATCCTGCGTTGGCCTTCCGTCTGCCGCCTCGCGTCCGCGCCCTTGGACCCAGCAGCTTCCCAAACCCAACGACGACGCCATCAAGTGCATATACCCCATAGCCAAAGAGCAATCCTCGATCCAGGTATCCGAGCAATCGGTTTCCGCAGCAACCACGATAGCGGCGCCTGCGCGAGCGAGCATCTGCGCGGAAGCGCCCTGACGGCATGCAGCAAGCGTATGGACCTTTTCCAAATCCCGCACCACGAATAGATGGACGGGACGTATCGACCTACCGCTTGGAGCGGAAAGTCCCGCTTGAACGATTTGCTCCAAGCTGCTTTCCTCGATCGACTCGCCCGTGCACTTCCTTACGCTTCTGCGAGCCAGCATTTCCTGAAGCATGATTCCTCCCCTTCCCGTCTCTTGCGTGCGAGTCCCTCTTGGGAACACGACTCTGCTTGCTTCTTTCCGAATACCCGGGCTTCGAATCGCAATAGGAAACCTTTCCGCGACCACCCGCATCACGCTTTCGTCCACCCGACTTCGCAGCACCCTTTCCAGCATGCCGCCCATCCTTCGAGGACTCGGGCGTCATCGCCGCCAACTTGCCGCTTCGCTTCGGACCAGCTCCACCGCTTTTTCCAAACTTGCCGCCCTTCCCCTCGGAAGCTTTTCCCCTGTTGCCCTGGCCAGCACCATTCCGTGGCCGGATCAGGCATTCAGAACCGTACCCGATCAGGTCGCGACGACCTGCGATAGTCAGCGCCTCTTCGACCAGGTCGCGGTTCTTGGGATTGCGATACTGGATAAGAGCGCGCTGCATGGCCTTCTCATGCGGACTGCGCGGGCAATACACTTCCTTCATAGTGCGCGGATCCACACCGGTATAGTAGATGCAGGTGGAAATGGTACTGGGGGTGGGATAGAAATCGCTCACCTGTTCCGGATTGAAACCCATGTCTCGGCAGAATTCCGCAAGCTCCACCGCCTCTTTCATGGTCGACCCGGGATGAGAGCTCATCAAGTATGGAAGAACGAACTGCTTCTTCCCCTTTTTGCGATTCGCTTCATCGAAACGCTCCGTGAAGCGCCGGTACACTTCATTGCCGGGTTTGCCCATCACATCGAGCACCGAATCGCTCACGTGCTCGGGGGCAAGGCGCAGCTGCCCGCTCACATGATGCTCCACGAGCTCTTCGATGAACTTGTCCCCATGCTTGTCGAGCATCACATAGTCGAAGCGAACCCCGCTGCGGATGAAGACCTTCTTCACACCTGGGAGGACACGTAGCTTCCGCAGCAGATCCAGATAATCGCGATGGTCAGCCTTCATGCTCCTGCAAGGCTTGGGGCTCAGGCAGCGCTTGCCCACGCAGGCGCCGTGGGCAAGCTGCTTCGCACAGGCAGGATGACGGAAGTTCGCAGTCGGTCCACCGACATCGTGGATGTATCCCTTGAATTCCGGATCCTGCGTCATCAGGCGAGCCTCTTCCAAGATGCTCTCATGGCTACGCGATTGCACGATGCGCCCCTGATGGAATGCAAGCGAGCAGAATGCACACTCACCGAAGCACCCACGATTGCTCGTAATGCTGAATTTCACTTCCTCGATAGCGGGCACTCCACCTGCTTTCTCGTAGACAGGATGGTAGGTGCGCATATAGGACAGGCGATACACGGCATCGAACTCCTCGGTGCTCAAGGGCTCGCTTGCCGTGTTCTGGATCACAAACAGGCCATCGCGCTCATATGGTTCAATCAGCTGCTTCCCCGCAAAGGGGTCGATGTTGCGATACTGCGTTTGAAAGCTCTTCGCATATTCCAGCTTGTCCGCCGCCATAGCCTCCCAAGAGGGCAGGGTCACAGCGTCTTCGGCAGCCGCATCAACCGATTTCGCACGGAACACCGTTCCGGAAATCCAGGTGATCTGACTTGCCTCTATTCCCGCGGCTAGAGCATCGGCAACCGCCACGATGGCGCGCTCCCCCATGCCATACACCAGCAGATCCGCAGCACTATCGAGCAGCACCGATCGTTTCAGCTTATCCGACCAGTAGTCATAGTGCGCCAATCGCCGCAGCGAAGCTTCAACGCCGCCCAGCACGATAGGAACATCCTTGTATGTGCGGCGGATCAGCTGGCTGTACACCACGGTGGCGTTATCCGGGCGCAAACCCATTTCCCCGCCTGGCGAATAGCTGTCATGGTTCCTGCGCTTCTTCGCAACCGTATAGTGATTCACCATGGAATCCATGTTGCCGGCGCTCACAAGGAATGCCAACCTGGGCCGGCCCAACACGCACACGCTTTCGGGATCGTGCCAATCCGGCTGGCACACCATGCCCACCTTATAGCCATTCGATTCCAGGGTTCGCGCGATAATCGCAGCACCGAAAGAAGGATGGTCCACGTACGCATCTCCGCACACGTAGACGAAGTCACATTGTTCCCACCCCCGCGCTTCCATATCCGCACGGGAAATGGGTAAGAAGTTGTTCTGAGTAATATCCATAGGCGGATTATACGTTGCAACGGGCCTTCAATCCCCTGGCGTCAGAAAGAAGGATCACCGAGAAGCATTTTCCAACAAATCAGAAAGCAATATCCACGCAATCCAAACCACGCACGGTTTCGACCCCCGAACACCCTCTGCTCTCGCAAAGAGGATTGCAAGCCTCTCGAATCCATCACTTTCGCAGCTTCACCAGCTCCAGGCCTTCTTTGCCTGTAATATGCTCGATTGTCACTTCTACG
>JBJEKU010000021.1:0-23584 GCA_051878795.1 Eggerthellaceae bacterium | reverse complement strand
ACGGTGGTTGCAACAAGGCAGATACCGCCGCCGATTTCTTCGGACATCTCGCCCGCAACGATGGATCCAGCCGACTGGAAGCCGTTTTCGGCGTTGCTTTCGCCAACGGTTTCGTGGAATGACCAGATTCCCCCGTCGGCTTCGACGATGCTGTTGTTGATCTTCTCGCCGGCAAGCCTGATGTTGTGGTTTCGTTCGGCGGCACCTGCGGTGAATTCCGTGGTGTATTCGCTGATAAGGCCGATCACGTTCGCATTGAGTGCTTCGTTGAAGCTCATTTCAGAGGGAACCTGCACGCTTTCCACTTCAATTGTGGGAGTGGTGGAGGTATCGGCTCCGTCACCGAACAGTTGGTCGTTGAGCTTGGAGATACTGGAATTGATCTGGGGCATGGTGCCTTCGGAATCCAGTTTGACCACGATTTCGCCATTTCCCTTGTCTTCGAAACGCACGCCCTCGTTGCCATCGGGGAAAACTGCTTTCGCATGCTCGGAGATATCAGGGGTGGCGAGCTTGGGGTCGAAGTATGCGACCAGGCTGGATTCACCCTTATCGTCGGTAACGATATAGGTCCCCACCCAGGATCCCAATTCCGACGAATCGACGCTCCAGGACGTGTCGTTGTAGGTGAACTTCGCACCATTGGAGATGGCGGCATTCACCTTATCGGCAGCCTTCTGGCCCTCCTCCGTGCTGATCTGGGGCTCGGTCTCCTTTACCGTCTCGTAGAACTGGCGGTTCTGAACGTCCTTGCTGGTGAATTGCTCGGAAAGCTTCTGCTGCAATTCCTTACGGTCCACCATCATGCCGCTCGAGCTTTCAGTGGCCCGTGCCGTACCGTTTTCGATCACTACTTCGGAATTGGTATAGGACTCGCCCAAGGCCAGGTCGATGTTGGATGCCAGGCTTTCAAGCGCGGCTTCGTTGAACTGCACTGTCACATCGATTTTCTTTCCGAAGAAGAAGACGCCCAGGCGGTCGAGGGGGCCTCCCCTGCCGGCTTCGAATGCCTCATGCGCCAGGCTATCGTAATCGATATGAGCCTGCATGGTCTCCCAGTTGGCAGTCCAGTAGTTGGTCTGGGCAGCCTGCTCCTCGACGGATAGGTTGCCGGAATCGACGGGGTTTTCGGCCTGCTCGTTCATAGCTTCTTCGGAACGATAGATGGTGACATCGCTCGCCGAGATAAGGGATTCGTATTCTGATTGGATCGCCTGCGCCAGTTCCTCTTCGGTCATCCCCCTGGCCTTGATGTCGCCAACCATGACACGGCTATGAACCTTGCCTACGCTCGCAAGCGAATCGACCGCACCGCCTAGGACCACCAGGGCAACGACGATGATAGCGGCAAAGGCGACCTTGGACCTGCGCGCAACGGCGGAAAGGAAACCGCCGATAGCCGCAAACGCGGTCTTGAGGAAGTTCATTATCACCGTGAACAGATCATCCGAACCAGAACGGCGAGGAGGCCTGTCGGGTGCGATTCGATTGTCAGGGCGATTGCCGCGAGATGCGCCGGCAGCACCGTTTCTGCGCCCGGACCGCGAGTAATTCCCCGCATAGGAATCGCGCTGTGCGCTGCGGCGACGATCTTGCGATGCAGGGATGCGGCCCGTTGCGGAGCCTTCGCGGGAAACGGGACGGGACGAACCTGTAACCTGGGACCCGGAACGTACCGAGCCGGTGCCCTGAGGGGTGGTGCGATGCTGACCTGCTCCGGAAGGAACCCTGCCCCTCCTGGAGGCACCTTGCACCCTCGGGGCCTCTTCGCCCGAAGGCCGCTGCGAACGGGCAGATCGACGCGAGGGATCCGCCGAAGGAGAGGTCCTTCGACGAGAGGGCCCGTTCGGTTGCCCGCTGATATATCGACGATCTTCATTATTCATTGCCATTACCTTGCCTTGCTGCAATGGACTCGCGAACGAGCCTTATCGCGGTAGTAACGTAATAGAACGTAGTGAGAATACCCAGGAACAAGCCTGCGTACACAAGCCAGATTCCCAGGCAGCTAGGATCGGAAGTAAGGCCGGGAAGCCACGATACCGTAGCGATACCCAACCCGGGAACAGTGGGGAAACCCACCATCAGCAATGTGAACCCTGTGAACAGCAAAGTGGTCACCACCTTGCCGGCGAAGATCACATCGACACGGACATTGAATTTGTCCAAGATGATGGCACCGCCCAGAAGCATCAGAAAATCGCGGGCGAGCACCAAGAGTATCGCCCAGAGCGGTAGAAGCCCTGCAATGTACAAGCCGACTACGCCGCAGATCATAAGCGTCCTATCCACAACAGGGTCGAGGAGCTTTCCCAACTTAGTTACGGTATGGGTTCTGCGGGCAATGAATCCATCGAGGAAATCGGTCAATGCTGCAATCGCGAAAATAGCACCGGCAGCAAGAGAGTCTCCACTGATAAGGAGCATGAAGAAGACGGGGATCATGCAAAGCCGGATGAAGCTGATCAGATTGGGGACGGTGAAGATTCTGTCGCTCGCCTGCGAATCGGACGCAACGACACCCGGCTCGCTGGAAACCAGGGAGTCGATTGCGGTTTTCACTTCTTCAGGCTTGATCGGTTCCGTGCTGCCCATTACTTCCTTCCACTAAAAAACCGGGTGTTCTCACACCCGGTTTTTACTATAACGCATATAAATGGCAATTCCCTATTTGCCTTCGCGTTGTGCCTTAGCCTTCATAGCTGCTTCAATTTTCGCCTTCTTCGCGGCTTCCTTAGCAGCCTTCTCCTCTTCGGATTCCTGAGGCTTGGTCAGTATGACGGGCTCCATCTTGGTGCCGATCTGAACCCTGGAAGGATCCATGGTAAGGCACTTCTTCGGACAGGCTCTCACGCAGGTCCCGCACTGGACGCAGGAGAAACGGTTGATCTGCCACGTACCCGCCTTCTTGTCGACGGCCAGGGCATGTGCGGGACAGCCTTTCGAGCAGATTCCGCACAGGATGCAGGTCTCGATGTCGTTTTGGATCTGCCCCTTCAAACCTGCAGGAGCCGGCTTTTCCACTGCGGGATAACAAGTGGTCTCGGGGGTTCCGAACAAGGATCGAAGGGTCATCTTACCCAGTTTGAAGCTTCCCATTCCGGCCTACCTTTCCGTGCAGCTGATGCAGGGGTCGATGGTCAGGATAATCATATTGACGTCGGCAAGGTCGCAACCCTTGAGGGCCGTTGCCATGCCGGCCAAGTTCACGCTGGTGGGCGTGCGCATACGCATGCGCTCGAGGTACTTGGTACCGTTGCCCAAAGCGTAGTAGTAGCATTCGCCGCGCGGCTGCTCGAGCACGTTGGATGCCTGGGCGCCAGCAGGGACATTGCCCTTGACGGGAACCGAAACCGGACCGTCGGGAATGGTTGCGATGAGCTCGTTGATGATGTCGATGCTCTGAAGCACTTCTTCGGCACGGACCTTCGCACGGCCGAAGCAGTCGCCGTCGGTGGAGAGGATCTGCTGGAAGTCGGACAGCTTGCCATAGGCACCGTTACCGTACTGGCGCAGGTCGCAGGGAAGATTGGAAGCACGTCCGAAGGGACCGACCATACCTAAGGCACGGGCATCTTCGGGGCTGATATAGCCGACACCGCACAGACGGTTCCTGACGGAGTTGTCATTCAGGAAAGCCTTGCAGATCTGAGCGTAATCCTCTCGGATGCCCTCCAGCTTCTCCTGGATATAGCGGAGCATCTGGGCATCCTGATCGCGGACCATGCCGCCCACGACGACGGCGGACAGGATGACACGGCCGCCGGTGGTCTTCTCGAACAGGTCGAGGATACGCTCGCGCAGGCGCCAGCAATGCATGAACAGGCTCTCGTAACCGAATGCATCGGCAGCCAGGCCCAGCCAGAGCAGATGGGAATGGACGCGGGAGAGCTCGTGCATGATCACGCGCAGGTATTCGCCGCGCTCGGGAACCTCGACACCCATGAGCTTCTCGACGGTTTCGGCATAGCCCAGGCTGTGGCCGAATGCGCAGATGCCGCAAATGCGCTCTGCGATGTAGATGAACGCGTTGTAGTCACGGGTTTCGGTGAGCTTCTCCAAACCGCGATGCACGAAGCCGATCTGCGGGATGGCTTCGATGACCTTCTCGTCTTCAACGACCAGGTCGAGATGCAAGGGTTCGGGAAGAACCGGGTGCTGGGGGCCGAAGGGAATAACGGTATGCTGTCCCATCCTTATTCACCATCCTTTCCGGCCTGGGCCGCTGCGATATCCTTCTTCTGCTTGGCCTTGAGCGCTGCACGCACCTTGTCCTGCTTTTCGGGAGCTACAGCAGCAACCTTGGCCTCAATCTCCTCGTCGGTCATGGGAACGGGAACGGCGGGCTTTTCCGCCTGAGCTGCCTTGGCCTGGGCCTCGGCAAGCGCATCCTGGTCCTTCTTCTGCTTGGCCTTGAGCGCTGCACGCACCTTATCCTGCTTTTCGGGAGCTACAGCAGCCACCTTGGCCTCGATCTCCTCGTCGGTCAGGGGCTTGGGCAGCTCTTCGGCTGCGGGCTTGGCAGCCTTGGCGGCAGCTGCCTGGGCGGCCTTCTTGGCCTTGTCGCGGGCTGCCTTCACTTCAGGCGAGATGATGGTCATGGGCTCGCTGACGGCCACATCGTACAAGCGTCCGCCGAAGTCCAGGGCCATACCGGTGATGTTCACGCCAAACAGGTCGACGACCTCGTTCTCGAAGGGGAACAGGCACAGGTACATCTGCTGCAGCGAAGGAACGCTGTCCTGCTTGGTGACGCCCTTGATACGGTAGTTCTCCCAAACATTGTCCTGATTGAAGGTATAGGTCAGGTCGATACCTTCTTCGGTGTTGGTTGCCAGCACCTGGACCGCACGCCAGCCGCCGCTGTGCTTTTCATTGGCGACGTTGAGCAGGTCCGCCAACGCGATATCGGTGAAGCGTTCGATAGTGGGCATGCCTTACGCCTCCTTCTTCTTTGCCTTGAGCGCCTTGCTCTTCTCATCGAGTGCAGCAACGCCCGCAACGACCGCGTCGATGATGGTCTCGGGACGGACGGCGCATCCGGGCGCGTAGACGTCGACGGGGATGGCCTTGTCGACGCCGCCCAAAACGTTGTAGCAGTCGTGGAACACGCCGCCGGTGCAGGCGCAGCAGCCGCAGGCGACGACGACCTTCGGTTCGAGCATCTGGTCGTAGATTTCCTGGATGACCTTGATGTTGCGCTCGTTGACGCTGCCGGTCACCAGGAAGATGTCGGCATGCTTGGGATTGCCGGTGTTGATGACGCCGAAGCGCTCTGCGTCATAGCCGGGGCACAGGGTTGCAAGCACTTCGATGTCGCAGCCATTGCAGCTGGAAGCGTCATAGTGGATAACCCACGGCGATTTAGATGCAAATGCCATTTAGCTTCCTCCTTTAGATGAACGCGATGATTGCGATGTTCACACCGCCCAGCACGAGCGAGCTCAACCATGCGATCTTGAACATGGCCTGCCACTTCACGCGGGCGAAATTGTTGTCGATCCAGATTTCGAAGAGGTACACCAATACCGCAACGATAATGGCGACGACGATGGAAATGGGGTTGGCGTTGATGAAGAACATACCGACCCAGCCCATGAACAGGACGTTTTCCACCCAGTGCAGGATCTCTACCTTCGCCAGGGTGGGACCGCTCATCTCGGTGGTGATGCCGCGGACGATTTCCTGGTGGGCATGATGGCTGCTGGAGATGTCGAAGGGGCTCTTACGCAGCTTGATGGTCAGGATGACCAGCAGGCCGGCCCATGCACCGAAGGTGGTGGCGATGATGGGGGTGTCAAGGTCGAACAGGCCCGCGATATCGAAGGAACCGCTTGCCTGGAAGACCACGATGGCCATCATCAGGACCATGGGCTCGTAGCACATGACCTGAAGGGTCTCGCGATGGGCGCCTACTTCTGCATAGGGAGACCTGGTGGAATAGGCCGCCATGATGAAGAACAGGCTGGAGAGCGTGATCACGAAGATGCACAGCAGCAGGTTGCCGCCGCTGAAGAAGACGCCGCCGGCTACGAGGGCGAACAACAGCGCACAGGCGATGTAAGTTCCCTCGACGGTGTTGACGCTGGCGCGTTCCTTTTCCAGAAGCTTGCGGACGTCATAGTAGGGCTGGAGGATGGAAGGTCCCACACGGCCCTGCATGCGTGCGGAAATCTTGCGGTCGATGCCGTCGAGCAGGCAGCCCACGATGGGCGCAAGCACGGTGAAGGCGACGATGCCGATGATGGTTGCGATCCAAGTTGCCATTTCCGCTCCTTTCTAGATCAGCGCCATGAAGTAGGCGAAGGACAATGCGAATGCGGCGACCATCAGGATCGCGCAGCTGATCTCGCCGATGGGCTTGATGCGCTTTTCCCCGAAGTACTCGGTCATATACCAGTTGCTGGCGGTTGCCTTGGTGGTGCCGCCCAGGGAATTGCGGAAGCTGCGGTCGTCGCTGTCTACGGTGATGCCCGCCATGTAGACGTTCACCTGCTTGGACTTAGAGGACTTCTTCAGGCCGGCGAACAGGACGATGATGACGATGGCAGCCAGGATGCTCGTGATCCACAGGATGTCGTTGCTCAGGGTTGCGACGGCATTCAGGTTGACGCTCGCCACATAGGGCATGACCACGTACTCGCTGATAAGAGGCAGCAGCACGCAGCAGATTACGATCAGGCCGGCCATGACGTAAGTAGCGATCCACTCGCTGACATGCACGGTCTTCTCGACGTTTTCGGGGCTGCCGGCGATACCGGAGAGCTTACCGAGCCACTTGGCCCAGAACATGAAGGTCGCTGCAGAACCGAAGGCCAACAGGATAAGCAGGGCAACCTGCTGGGTTTCGACGAAGGAAACCAACGTTGCCCACTTGGAGATGAGCATGCCGAAGGGGGCGACGAACATGGTCATGATACCCAGCATCATGAGGCGGGCCAGACGGGGCATGCGGTCGAACAGCAGGTCCATGCTCTCGATGTCGCGGCTGCCGATATGATGCTCGGCGGTACCGACGCACAGGAACAGCAGGGACTTGGCGATTGCATGGAAGATGATGAGGAAGATGGCCGCCCAAACGGCTTCGGCGGTACCGACGCCGGCGCAGGCAACGATCAGGCCCAAGTTGGCGATGGTGGAATATGCGAGAACGCGCTTGGCATTGCTCTGGCTGATAGCCATGAAGGAGCACAGGCAGAAGGTGATGGCACCAACCAGGACGGTCATAAGGGAAGGAATCCAGCAGACGTTCAGGACGGGAGCCAGCTTGACGAGCATGAAGACGCCCGCCTTGACCATAGTGGAGCTATGGAGCAGGGCGCTTGTGGGAGTGGGGGCAACCATCGCACCCAGAAGCCAGGTGTGGAAGGGCATCTGGGCTGCCTTGGTCATGCCGGCGAAGGCCAGGCAGGTGACGGGCAGCACGACCATGACGGGTGCCAGGGTGCCGATCTGCAGGAACTCGGCGAAGGACAGGGTCTGAAGGCCGATGGCGCAATAGTAGAGTGCACCGACGAATGCGATGCCGCCCAGGATGTTCATGATGATCTGGCGGAAGGCATTGCGGATAGCTTCTTCGGTCTTGGTGTAGCCGATGAGCAGGAAGGAGCACACGGTGGTGATTTCCCAAGCGGTGAACATCCAGGACATGTTATTGCTGAAGACGATTGCGAACATCGCGCCCAGGAACAGGAACATGATCGCGAAGAAAACGGGGCGGCGGTCACGCTCGTCGGCATGTTCTGCCTGGAAGTCTTCCATATACCCGATCGCATAGATGCAGATGCCCGAACCCACGATGCCGATGATGAAGGCCATGATCAGGGACAGGGAGTCCATATACAGACCGGCCTCGACCTCGACGCCATGCGCGAAGGCGAATTCGAACACCAGGGATGCCGCAAGCTGGGCAATACCCAGGACCAGGGTGATGATGTTCTTGTAGCGAACGGCGTATCCGATGATGATCACGCCGATAGCGATGCTGATCAGGGTGCAGATAAGGTCTATCGCCCCTGATGAGAACTCGAAGTAAACTGCCTCGGTGCCAAGGTTGGTACCGAAGACGAACAGCGTGACCACCGCGATGATCGCTGCAGATGCATATGCGATCGCATTACGTGCCGCATTGGCGCGGATGACGAGCAACAGAAGCGCAGCAAGCATCGGGAATACGATAAGGAAGCCTATCAATTGCACGCGTCTCTCCTTTCCCTTTCACAAACGGATGATTACCCACGGCATAAGCCATGTCAGACAAAGTAACACCCTTATATCCAAGGGCGTAGGCGCAACCCGACGAAAAGACAAGCAGGATGGGCAAGCGGAAATTATAAAGGTACCCAATAAGAGGGCAAGTTCTATTACCCGAGTTGATTCATTCGAAAACGCTTGCGGCGAAGCATGTATTCTCTATACGGTTACCGCGATAATGTTATATTGATATGGTACTAATCAATAACTGCAGGACGACTTCGCCGCATACGAACGCGAGGGCATTCGGCCTCCTCATCCCAGCAACAAGGAGATTAGTGTGGAAAAGGGAATCCTCTACGGGGTCAGCGTCGGCCCCGGCGACAGCGAGCTCATGACCTTGAAGGCCGTACGCGTCATCGAACAATGCCCGGTCATCGCAGCCCCGCGCACCAAGGGCAAGAACACCCTCGCCCTGGACATCGCCTCCGGCGCCGCCAACATCGAGGGGAAGCAGATCATCTACCTCGATTTCAAGATGGCAGACGAAACCGGAAGCCGCAGCGAAGCCCACAAGCGCCTTGCCCAGCAGGTCTTCTCCGTGCTGGATCAAGGCCTTGACGTCGCGCTTCTGAACCTGGGAGACGCTACCCTGTTCGGAACCTGGTCCTACATCGAGAAACTCGCACGCGATGCGGGCTACGAAACCGAAACCGTATCGGGTGTCACCAGTTTCTGCGCAAGCGCCGCAAAGCTGCATGTGAGCCTGACCGTCATGGAGCATCCCCTCCACATCATCCCCGGCCTTTCCGAGAACCTGGAAGAAGAGCTCAAGCTGCCCGGAACCAAGGTGCTCATGAAGTCCGGGCGCGCCCTGCCCAAGGTGAAGGAAACCCTCGAGAAGCTGGGCATGGCGGACAAGGCATCCATGGTGGTCAACTGCGGTCTGCCGAACGAACGCGTCGTGGACCACATCGAGGCACAGGGCGACGAAGGCTATTTCGTCGTGGTATTGGTGGGCGAATAGATGCATAAGACGAAAACCGCGGTGCTTGCGGTGAGCTTCGGCACCACCGTTCCCGAAGCCATCAAGGCCAACATCGCCACGCTCGAGGCGAGCCTGGGCCGGGCCCTGACCGATTGCACGGTCTTCCGCGCCTTCACCAGCTCGTTCATCCGCAAGGCGCTCGCCAAGAAAGGCGCCGCGGTGCCCTCCACCGAAGAGGCGCTGGCCTCGATCCGCGAGGCGGGCTTCAGGAAGGTGCTGGTGGTCCCCACCCATGTGCTCGCGGGAAGCGAATTCGAGAAGGTGGCGGCCAGCTGCCATAAGTTCGCCTACGACTTCGACGAGCTGCGCATGGCCAAGCCGCTCCTTTCGGACTTCGAAGACCATCGCCGCGCCCTGGAGGCGGTCTCAGCCGAAATCCCGCGCAAGCAGGGCGAGGCCCTGGTGCTGATGGGGCATGGGACCAGCCATCCCGTCGATATCGCCTATGCGGCGCTGAACTTCGAAGCCATCCAGATGGGGATGGACGACGTATACGTCGCCACCGTGGAAGGCTACCCCAGCATCCAGCAGACCATCGAGCGACTGCAACGCGACGGCTTCACCCGCGTCTGCCTGGCGCCGTTCATGCTGGTGGCGGGCAACCACGCCCAAAACGACATGGCGGGCGACGGCCCCGACAGCTGGAAATCGCTGTGCGAAGGCGCCGGATTCGATGTCCGCTGCATCATGAGGGGGCTGGGCGAATACGAGCAGATCCGCAGCATCTACGTGGATCACGCGCTCAAGGCGCTGGAGGATCGCTGATGCAGGACCCTATGCACGACACGGAAAAGACGGGCTATTCTCCCCTACCGCTCTTCGTCGACATGAGGGGCAAACGGGCGCTTGTCGTAGGAGGCGGCTGCGTCGCCCAGCGCAAGATCGAAACGCTCGTCGATCATGGCTGCCAGGTTACGGTCATTACCCCCGAAGCAACCGACAAGATCCGCGACCTCGCGGACCGGGGTTCGATCGAGCTGATCCTGCGTTCGTTCGATAGCAAGGACGTGCAGGGTTCATTCCTGGTCTTCGCGTGCACCGATTCGCCCGAGCTGAACCGGCGAGTCACGGAAATAGCCGAAGCGGCGGGTGCTTTGGTGAACTGCGTCGATTCGAAAGAACCGGAGGTCTCCATCCCGGCTACCCTGCGTCGGGGCGACCTGCAAGTCGCGGTCTCCACCGCGGGTGCATCCCCTGCCCTCGCCCGCAGGATACGATGCGGGCTGGAAGGGGCCTTCCCCCGAAACCTCGGCCGTGCTGTCCGTCTGATCGGGCAGGCGAGGCTGATGATCCTGGAACGGGTGGACGACCCGAAAACCCGTCACAGGCTCAACCGCTTGATCGCGGAAGACCGCTGGGTTCAGCGGATTCTTGGAGACGAAGATTACACGGCAGAGGCGCTTTTCACCGATGCTTGCCATAGTTTGAAGGAAAGGGAGGATTCGTAGGCGATGGCGATTATCGTTATCGGAGTCAACCACCACACCGCATCCGCAGCCTTGCGCGAGAAGATCACCTTCCCCGAAAGCCAGCTGCCGCATGCGCTGGAAGTGCTGCTCTCATCTACGGATAACCTGACCGAAGCGGTCATCCTTTCCACCTGCAACCGCACCGAATTGTACGCGGTGGCCAAATCGGCGAATCAGGGCATCGAAGAGCTCACCGAATTCGTAAGGGACTACAAGCAGCTTTCCCCAAAGGACATGGAAGCCTTCCAGGCGGCCATGTACGCCCGCCAATCGCGTGCCGCTATCGGCCGCCTGTTCCGCGTCATTTGCTCGCTCGATTCGCTCGTGCTGGGAGAAGCCCAGATCCAGGGGCAGATCAAGCGAGCTTACCAGGCCGCGAAGGAATGCGGTGCCACCAAGGAGCTGTTCAACAAGCTGTTCAAGCAGGCTTTGGAGCTGGGCAAGAACGCACGCAGCAAGACCGGAATCGGCGCCCAATCCGTATCGGTATCCACCGTGGCCGTGCAACTGGCGCAGCGCATCTTCGGAAACCTGGACGGCAAGACCGTGCTGGTCATAGGCGCAGGCGAGATGGCGGAGCTGACTTTAAGCTACCTGCGCTGCAACGGCACCTCGCGCCTGTTCGTTGCCAACAGGACCAGGGAATACGCCCGCGACCTGATCGAACGCGTGGGAGGCGAGGGGTTCTTCGGCCTGGATGAGTTGGGGTATGCGCTTTCCCAGGCGGACATCGTCATTGCCTCGGCATACTACCCTGAAGGCTTCCTGGTCACCAAGGAGCTGGTGCAGAAGGCGTGCGAAAACCGCATCGACCGCCCGCTGCTGCTCGTGGACATCGCACTCCCCCGTAATATCGACGATGCCTGCTCAAACGTCGACGGGATCTACTGCTATTCGCTCGACGACCTGGGCGCCATCATCGACCAGAACAAGCAGCAACGCGAACTGGAAGCGGAAAAGGTACGCGCGATGATCCACGACGAAGTGGATGCCTTCCTGCTTTGGATGCAGGAACGTGCGGTGGTGCCCACCATCAAGGAGCTGTACGGCAAGGCCGAACGCATCTGCCAACGCGAGGTCGCCAAGGCGGTGAAGGAGCTGCGCAAGACGAGCGGCGTGGTCACCGAAGAAGACGAACGCGTGCTGATGGCGCTGGCCACCGCAGTCGCGAAAAAGCAGCTGCACGGTCCGGTGGTGCGCCTTCGCAAGCAGGCGAAGGATCCCGATGCCTACATCCATACGGAATCGGCGCGCTATCTTTTCGGGCTGGACACCAATCCGCTGGGACTGCCCTGCGGGAACAGGAGCGACCATTGCGCGCTCGAGAAGGGATCGGGCTGTTCCGTCGCCGAAATCGGCGAATGCCCCTTCGGAAACAAGATCGACGAGGAAGATGGGAACGAATGAGCACTCAAACTAGGAAGCTGGTCATCGGCACGCGAGGAAGCAAATTGGCGCTGTGGCAGGCAAACCATGTCGCTACCCTGCTCCGAGAAGCCGAACCCGGACTCGAAGTAAAGATAGAAGTGGTGAAGACCAAGGGCGACCGTATCCAGGATGTCGCCCTTTCCAAGATCGGCGACCGCGGGTTGTTCACCAAAGACATCGAGCAGGCCCTAATCGAAGGCCGCATCGACCTGTGCGTGCACTCCATGAAGGACGTTCCCACCTACTTCCCCGAAGGGCTGTGCCTGGCAGCAATCCTGAAACGCGCCGACGTGCGCGATGTGCTGGTCGCCGCCCCCGGCACCACCCTGGAAAACCTGCCGGCAGGGTCGAAGCTGGGAACAGGCTCGCTCAGGAGGCGCGCCCAGCTTATGGCCCTGCGCCCCGACCTGGAATTCTGCGAACTTCGCGGCAATCTGGATACCAGGATCGGCAAGGTGACCTCCGGCGAGCTGGACGCTGCGGTCCTGGCTTCCGCCGGCATCGAGCGCATGGAGTGGACCGACCGCATCGCGCAGCACATCCCGCATCAGACCATCACCCCCGCAGTGGGCCAGGGTGCGATCGGCATCGAGATCCGCGAAGACGACGACTTCGTCCGCAGCCTCTGCCAGAAGCTCAACGACCCCGAAACCTGGATCTGCGTATCTGCGGAACGCTATATCCTGGGCGCCCTCGAAGGCGGATGCCAGGTGCCCATCGGCTCCTATGCGCGCATCGAGGCGGATGAGCAGGGCAAGCCCCGCTTCGTCATCGACGCGCTCGTTGCAAGCCTGGACGGCTCCAAGATCTGCCGCAGCACGCAGAGCGGCGAACCCGGATCGTGGAAAGAAATCGCCAAGCAGGCGCACGAGGACCTGCTCGAACAGGGAGCTTGCCAGATCCTTGCAGAAATCCGCGGATACTAGACCAGGTAAAGGAAGATCGCCAATGGCAGCAAAGGTTTACCTGATCGGGGCAGGACCCGGGGACCCCGACCTTATCACCATCAAGGGCCTGGAACGCATCAAGCGGGCAGATGTCATCATCTACGACTACTTGGCAAGCGAGACCCTGCTCGCCCACGCACGCCCGGAAACGAAGCTGATCTACGTGGGGAAGAAGGGCTTTAGCAAGCACATCACCCAGGACCAGATCAACCGCATCCTCATCGACGAGGCCCTAGCAGAAAGCGACTCCCCCGAATCGGGCGAACGTGTGATCGTGCGCCTGAAAGGCGGCGACCCCTTCGTCTTCGGTCGTGGAGGCGAAGAAGCCCAGGCCCTCAGGCAGCATGGAATCGATGTGGAAGTGGTTCCGGGCGTGACGAGCGGCATCGCCGCACCTGCAAGCGCCGGAATTCCCGTCACCCATCGGGGGGTTTCCACCTCCGTCGCGTTCATCACGGGAAACGAAGATCCCACCAAAGCAGAATCCGACATCGACTGGAAGGGCATCGCGCATGGCGCCCAGACGCTCTGCTTCTATATGGGCATCAAGAACCTGCCTTCCATCTGCGAAAAGCTCATCGCTGCCGGGCGCAGCCCCCAAACGCCGGTCGCGCTGATCCGCTGGGGCACCACCCCCAAGCAGGAAGAGCTCTTCGGCAACCTGCAAAACATCGCGCAGAAGGCTGCCGAAACCGGCTTCCAAGCTCCCGCCATCATCGTGGTCGGAGATGTGGTGGGTCTGCGCGACACGATCGCACCCAGCACCCCGCTGCCCCTGAAGGGAATGAGCGTTGCCGTCACCAGATCGCGCACCCAGGCAAGCGGAATGGTCGCACGATTGAAAAATCTGGGCGCTGACGTGCTGGAATGCCCCACCATCCAGATCGAGCCGCTCGATTCCTACGCGGATGCCGACCGGGCTCTCGCAAACCTTGCGCAGGGCGCCTTCAGCTGGCTCATCCTCACCAGCACCAATGGCGTGGACTTCTTCTTCCAGCGCCTGGGCGCCTTAGGTATGGACGCGCGCGCACTTGCCGGCGTGAAGGTGGCAGCAATCGGCTCGGCTACCGCCGACCGCATCGCCGAACACGGGATCGCAACCGACCTGGTTCCCAGCGAATACCGCGGCGAGGCCGTCGTGCGGGAAATACTCGAAGCCGGTGCCGCGCCCGGCGAGCGCGTGCTACTCGCGCGGGCGAAGGAGGCGCGCAATGCCATCCCCGACTTATTGACCCAGGCGGGACTTGCCGTGGAAACCGTGCCCTTCTACGAAACCGTCCCCTCCGCTGCCCCGCAGACCCTGCAATCGATTGATAGAATCCTCGCAGGTGAAGTCGACGCGGTCACCTTCACGTCTTCCTCGACCGTACGGAACTTTTGCCGGCTTCTCGAAAACCGAGCGGATTCCCTGCAACTACCCGACAGCGAGATAACGGGGATACTATCGGAAATGGACCTGTACTCGATTGGCCCGGTTACCAGCGAGACGCTTCGTGAAAACGGATTGCAGCCCCAAGCCGAGGCGCAGGTTTACACTATCGATGGACTGATCGATGCGATACTGCAAGACCGCATGAACCGATAACGCGTTAGGAGCCAGCAATGAACTTCCCCACATACCGTCCCCGTAGGATGCGTGCAAATGCCGTAACCAGGGAATTCGTCCGCGAAACCACCCTTTCCGCAAAGGATTTCATCTACCCGCTGTTCGTCAAGCCCGGAACGGGCTGCAAAGACGCGATCTCGTCCATGCCCGACGTCTATCAATATTCCATCGACATGCTCGAAGCAGAGATGGAAGAGCTGCGCAGCCTGGGTATCCAGGCGGTCATCCTGTTCGGCCTGCCCGAACATAAGGACGAATGCGGCAGCGAAGCCTACGATGACAACGGCATCGTCCAGCAGGCCATTCGACAGATCAAACACTGCTGCCCCGAAATGTACGTCATCACCGATGTCTGCCTGTGCGAATACACCAGCCACGGGCATTGCGGCATGCTCAACGAATCCGGATATGTATTGAACGATCCCACCCTGGACCTGCTCGCAGCAGAAGCATTGAGCCATGCACGCGCCGGTGCCGACATGGTGGCCCCCTCCGACATGATGGATGGACGCATCGCAGCAATACGCAAGGCGCTCGACGAAAACGGTTACACCAACCTGCCCATCATGGCCTATTCGGCAAAATACGCTTCCGGCTACTACGGCCCCTTCCGCGATGCTGCGGATTCCGCGCCCGCCTTCGGCGATCGCAAGGCATACCAGATGGACCCCGCCAACTCCAACGAAGCCCTGCGCGAAGTGGCGATGGACATCGAAGAGGGTGCGGACATGGTGATGGTCAAACCCGCGCTCGCCTACCTGGACATCATGCGCCGCGTTGCCGACGAATTCGAATTCCCACTTGTGGCATACAACGTTTCGGGTGAGTATGCTATGGTCAAAGCCGCAGCTCAGAACGGTTGGATCGATGAAGAGCGTGTGGTTTTGGAATCCCTGCTGTGTATGAAGCGAGCCGGCGCCAAGATGATCATCACCTACCACGCGAAAGACGCAGCCCGCTGGCTGAGCGCACGCTAATACGAAAGGACAATCAATGGAACACGTGAATTCCCATAACGCCTTCGCCGAAGCAAAGCAGTGCATACCCGGCGGCGTCAATTCGCCCGTCCGCGCCTTCGGCAACGTGAGTGTAGAGCCTATCGTCTACGACCGCGCCAAGGGAAGCCGCATTTGGGACGTGGACGGCAACGAATACATCGACTTCATCAGCAGCTGGGGCCCCATGATCCTGGGACATCGCCCCGAAGCGGTCGAAAACGCCGTAAAAGCCCAGCTGGAGAAAGGCTACTCCTTCGGTGCCCCCTGCGTTGCCGAAACCAAGCTGGCGGAAACCGTCTGCCGCCTTGTTCCCAGCGCTGAAAAGGCCCGCATGGTTTCCAGTGGCACCGAAGCGACCATGAGCGCCATCAGGCTTGCACGCGGCTACACCCACCGGAATAAATTCATCAAGTTCGAGGGCAACTACCACGGCCATTCCGACGCTCTGCTGGCCGCTGCAGGCAGCGGCGTTGCAACCCTGAGCATCCCCGGCAACCCCGGCATCACGCCCGGTGCCGTGGCCGACACTCTGATCGCAAAGTACAACGACCTCGCAAGCGTCCGTGCGCTGTTCGAGGCATATCCCGAAGATGTCGCAGCAATCATTGTCGAACCCATCGCTGGCAACATGGGCTGCGTCCCCCCTGCCGAGGGCTTTCTGCAGGGTTTGCGCGACCTTTGCGACGAATTCGGCGCAGTGCTGATCTTCGACGAGGTCATCAACGGATTCCGTGCCTCTCTGGGCGGCGCCCAGCAGCTCTATAATGTGATGCCCGACATCACCACCCTGGGTAAGATCATCGGCGGAGGTTTCCCCGTGGGATGCTTCGCCGGACGTGCGGAGATTATGGACTGCCTAGCTCCTGCCGGACAGGTGTATCAGGCTGGCACCCTTTCCGGCAACCCCGTTGCCATGGAAGCAGGCTTGGCCATGCTCACCGTGCTGGAAAAAGGCGGCGTGTATGAAAAGATCGACGCCTTGGGCGCACGCCTGGAAGACGGCCTGAATGCCATCATTGCAAAGTACAGCCTGCCCTGCTGCGTCAACCGCAGCGGTTCTGTGCTGACCCTGTTCTTCACACCCGGTCCCGTCACCAATTGGGATAGCGCATCCAAGAGCAATATCCAGCTGTTCGACAAATACTTCGAAGGCATGACCGAACGCGGGTTCATCATCGCACCCAGCCAGTACGAGTGCCTGTTCGTTTCCGCAGCGCATACCGAAGAGGACATCGATTCCTTCATCGCTGCAGCCGACGAGGTCCTGTCCCAGCTGTAAGATACACCTTCACAGCATAATCAGGCCGTACCGGCGGCCGTAAAAATGTCCCTATCGTCTAGCGGCCAAGGACGCCAGCCCCTCAAGCTGGAAACGCAGATTCGAATCCTGCTGGGGACACCAAGCAAACAAGTACCCCCTGGTATCCGAAAGGATTCCAGGGGGTTTTCGGTATTGGCAAGATCCAACCGCAAACATACGGAATCGAAAAGGCGCCAGCTTCTGCCGACGCCTGCTATGCGCGAAAGCTTGAAAGTGATTTATTTGATGTGTCCCAGGAAGTCCTTCGTACGGGGGTTCTTGGGGTGGTCGAACACCTCGGTAGGGGTACCTTCCTCTACGACAACACCATCCGCCATGAAGATGACGTAGTCGGCAACATCGCGCGCGAACTGCATTTCGTGGGTAACGACGATCATGGTCATACCGGAACGCGCAAGGTCGCGCATAACGTCCAAAACGTCACGCACCAGTTCGGGGTCGAGTGCAGAAGTTGCCTCGTCGAACAACATGACATGGGGATCCATGGCCAAGGCACGGGCGATAGCGACACGCTGCTGCTGGCCACCGGAAAGCTGGCTGGGCATGAAATCTGCACGGTCGGCCATTCCTACCTTCTTCAGGCATTCCATGGCAACGCGCTCGGCCTCTTCCTTGCTGCGCTTCAGAACCTTGCGCTGGGCAAGCATGACGTTCTTCTTGGCTGTCAAGTGAGGGAACAGGTTGAACTGCTGGAACACCATGCCCACATGCTCGCGCAGCTTATCAACGTTGGTCTTGGGATCGGTGATATCCGTACCCTCGATGTAGATATGACCGCTCGTAGGGGTTTCCAAAAGGTTGATGCAGCGCAACATGGTGGACTTGCCGGAACCGGAAGGACCCAGCACGACAACCACTTCGGATTTCCTGACATCGATATTCACATCACGCAGGACCTTGGTTTCGCCGAAGGACTTCTCAAGATGCTGGATGCTCACCATGTAATCGGGTTTCGTAGTCATGCGGCACCTCCTATTGCTTTTCGGACTGGGCACCGGATTGGGAAACCTCGGTTGCCTTGACTTGCTCGGCTGCGGTTTCCTTGGAAGCAGCTTTGGAAGCGATGCGCTTTGCCTTCGCGGCCTTCTTCTTGGACTTGGAAGATCCACCTGCACCGTCTGCAGCCGCCAGCTTGTTTTCCAGGTTGGTAACGAAACGGATCAAGGGAACGGTAACCAGCAGGTAGAAGCATGCTGCAACGATGTAAGGGGTCATCGAGCCGGTATTCGCAACGACGGACTTGGAGAACAGCATGAGTTCCATAACGCCGACAGCGGCAAGCAGGGAGGTGTCCTTATACAGCAGGATGAACTCGGAAGTTGCCGTGGGGATAACACGGCGGATAGTCTGGGGGATGATAACGCTGAACATGGTGGTCACGGCATTCATACCCAGGGAACGAGCCGCCTCGAACTGGCCCTTGTGGATGGACTGGATACCCGCACGGAAGATCTCGCACAGATACGCACCTGAATTGAACGCAAGCACGAAGATGGCGACCAGATACGGATTCAGGTTCAAGCCCAGCATCGGCAATCCGAAGAAGGCGATGTAAATCTGCAGGAACAGAGGAGTACCGCGGACAACACCCGTATACAAACCGGCAATGCCGTGCAGGATGCGATACGGGGAGATCTTCGCGAAGGAGAATGCCAGACCGAAGACAACCGCCAAGGGGAAGCCGATGGCGCACAGGAACAGGGAAACCAGCCAGCCCTTGAAAACAACGGGAATGGAGCTGATGATGACCTGCGGCTTCAAGAAGGTGCGCAGGAAGGTGTTGGAATTCCAAGCCTGCACCCATTCCTGCTCATCGAGCCATGTGGTGATCTTCGTCGAGAAGGATGCTTCCTGGATCTTGATCTTCACGTTCGATTCTTCATCGATCGCAACATCGAAGCTCTTGCCAGAGGAATCGGTGGCGGTCGCGGGGATGGTCACTTCCTCGGTAGTGTTGGGAAGGGCGGTCTTATACATCTCAAGACGGATGCGCTTCCCCGCATCGACAGGTTCGGAGAAATCGACGCTCACGCTCGCGTCAGCCTCGTTGATGACAGGGGTATCGCTCACGCGCAACCTTTCCGTGCCATCCAGAACGGTCAGCTTGACGGAGGATTCATCGGTGAAAGAAGAACCTTCGGGAAGCTGGACGGTCAAGCTTGCAACCTGCTCTCCCTCGTCGACTACCGCTTCCCAAGTGATGCGGGTGGGTACACCGCCCAGAACGCTGCCGGTGGATGTTTCGTTCGACTTTGCTGTCGCAACGTCGTTGGTGAGAGCATCCGCCGAAAGCGGTGCCATAAGGGCAGCGACGAACGAAAGAGCCAGCGCCGTCACCGCCATGGGCTTGAAATACTGTTTCAGGATTGTTCCCATAACTACTCCAGTGTTTATGGAATCGAGGTGGTTAGATGATTAAGTGGGTAGGATACTTTGACGGATTTCCGGAGGCTCTATTCACGGGAAAAGCGGGGATATGAATCCCCGCTTTCGTATTCCGCTAAATCCTCGTCAGAGAACCAACCTAAGATTCTGCGTTAACCGATGTACTCGGCGCGGATCTTATCCATGGTGCCGTCGGCTTCCATGTCTGCCAGTGCAGCGTTGATGTCTTCCAGCAGCTTGGTGTTTTCCTTGTTGACGGCAATGCCGTACTGCTCGCCGGTCGCGATGACTTCCAGGATCTCCGCATCGGGGAACTGGCCGTTAGCACCGGTGTGGTTTGCGGCAACAGGCTCGTCATAGACAACACCCTGGACCTGGCCCGCGGTAAGTGCGGTCATTGCATCGGTGGGACCACCGAAAGCCTTGATGGTGGCCTCGGGCAGATTTTCCTTCGCCCATTCCTCACCCGAAGAACCGGACTGGACACCGATGATAACGTCGGAGTTATTCAGTTCCTTCTTGTCGGTGTAAGCGCCCTTGGAAACGACCAGGGCCAGGTTGGAATCATAGTAGGGGTCGCTGAATGCAACCATTTCGGCGCGTTCGTCGGTGATGGTGATGGAGCTGACTGCGATGTCCATGGTCTCACCGGCATTTACCTGGGTTACCAGGGAATCGAAGTTCTGGGGATCTAGGAAGTTCATTTCCAAGCCCAGGCGATCGCACAGTTCCTGGGCCATGGCAACACCGAAACCGGTGGGATTGCCGTTATCGTCCAGAGCTTCCATGGGAGGGAAGTCCAGGTCGGAACCGACGGTCAGCTGACCTTCGTTCACGAGCTTGTACTCGGTGTCTCCGGATGCGGAATCAGCGGAACCGCCGCAACCAGCCAGCATCACGCAGCTGGCGGCAACCATTGCCGCACAGCAGCCCAATGCCAGGACCTTGCTGAGCTTCTTCATTTGCATTTACCCCTTTCATGCATTTTTTTGCATAAATTGCGGAAATTAATACGCGAAGACTCTACCACAGACTAGTGGTAAATCACGTTGAAATAGCCTGATTTTCATCCAAGTGGACCGAATTTAACTCATATTGTTGAATGCTTATGCATTTTTCATCCAAAATCAGAGACTTTTATGCATAGTTACATAAAGAAGCCACCAAGATAAGCCCAGGTTGAGGCATTAAGGGAATCCATCCTTTCATGCAAAATGGATATTCGGCTCCCACTGCTGCATAAGTTTTCATTCGGAATGAAGCGCTTCACTTCCTCCGTGCACGGGCAGTGCGATGGACCCGCTTTGCGGCAACGCAGGCGGCAGCATAACCGATGGCGAACAGGCAGACGACGCATGCCAGGACCGGCCAACCAGGACCTTTACCGCCTTCTTTCTGCATCATGCTCGAGGAATAGAAGGTGAGCACATAGTCGATCTCATAAGGCTGACTGAGAGCCGTGGTGTCGCCCACTACCTCGATAGGGCTGTCGAAGGATTCGATTGGGAATTCGAAGACCGAATTGCCGCCATCGTTGATGGGGTAGATCTTCTTTCCGTCTACAATCATATAGTCGTAGTACTGGCTACTCCACTCGATCTTGGCTGTTGCCTTTCCATCCCTGATGGTGACCGTGCAGGGATCGGAAAGCGATGCCCTTCCCGTACCGCCTGTCATGGTGACCGTGCAGGTATACACGCCATCGGCGAACTGGCTTGCCGGGGATGATTCATAAGCGGCAAGCCTCCCTTCTTTCGTTAGGGCTTCACCGGGAAGCGAGGAGGCCAGGAAGATAAGCTGGTGGTCGTACCAAAGATCGTTCCTGTTGGAAAGCGCGCTCACGTCAATCGCAGTGTTAAGCGAATCGATCTGGATGACGTATTCGTACTTGCCATCCTCGTTCATGGAGAATTCGGAATAACCATCCTCCCCTGCTACGCAAGCATCTTCCCCAACTCCCATGTACAGACAGCGATACCCATGCCCTGCCATGGTGAGCGTGGCTTGTATCTTACCCTCCTGAACCTTGATAACGCATTTCTCGATGCTGAAGATAGATGAATCCGTCCTTACGGCAACGGTATATTCCCCATCGACGATCATATCCGGGGTTACCGGGGAAAGCTTTCCCGCATCGATGGCGATACGCGAACCGTAATCCGTGGATTTTGCGGGGGTACCCGCCTGCGCAAGGGCATCGTTGGGCGAAAGAAGCACCAGTAGGAATGCGCATGCGAATGCAAGCATTGTAATCGACGCCGCTATCCTACCCATATGGTCCCCGAATCGGCAAAACATCGCATTTCCTCTCATCAGTACAGCTTTTCCTTGATCAACTTGCAATTGATAACGAAAAAGCCGATGGCATAGGCAAGCAACGTGAGCAGCGACCACCAGGGAAAGCTCCAACCCAAGGCAGCACTCCTGATCAGCTCCGAAGCGTGGGTTAAGGGAAGCACCCAGATGATCATGGCGAATAGCTCCGGGAGCGCGCTCACCGCGAACAGCGTGCCGCAAAGGAAGGTCATAGGGGTGATCAAGATACTGCTCAGCATGGTCAATGTCGGGCTGGAATTAGCAAGTAACCCGGCCATCACGCCCATTAGGGAGAAGGTGAAGCTCGCCAGGATGATGCAGCCGATAAGCGTAGGTGTGATGAAAAGCGTATCGGAAAGCGCCACGCCCAAAATCAGCATGGCAACGCTTCCTACAAGGCCCTTGAGCATGCCGATGATAGATTTACCCAGGATAATCGAGGGTGTATGCATGGGGCTTAGGATCAATTCATCGAAACTGGTGTAGAAAAGCCTTTGGATCAAGATCTTCTGGGAAGTGGAGGCGAATCCGGCAGTGAGCGTGGTAATGGCCACGATACCGGGGACGATATAGCTGATGTAGGAAACATCGGCACCACCCGTGGAACCCGACCTCATTCCGTATCCGAAGGCAACCAGGTAAAGCAAGGGGCCGATTAGCGACGACACGATGATCTGGATGATATTTCTTCGAAAGAAGCAGAGGTCGCCATACGCAACGCGCAGGGCCTCGGAAAAGATATTGTAGGGTCTCATAGACTTCTTCCCGTCAATTCCAAGAACACATCTTCCAAGTTGGACTGCCGTACCGAAATGCTGGTTGCACCTTCCAACTCCAAGGCAGCACGTTGAGCAGCCTCATGGCTTTCGTGATAGCTCACTTCTTCCCTACCATCTTCGAAGGTAACCACCAAGGCAGAAGGGGGAACCATCGATTGCAGCTCTGCGGGCGTCCCTTCGGCGACGAGCTTCCCCTCGTTGATGATGCCGATGCGATGGCAAAGGTCTTCCGCCTCATATATATAGTGTGTGGTGAAGAAGATGGTCGTGCCTTCGGCGTTGATGGCCTTCACCATGGAATACAGCAGGTTCCTCGACTGGGTATCAAGCCCCGTTGCAGGCTCATCCAAAAACAGGATCTTGGGATTATGGATAAGGCTGCATACAATCGCCACGCGGCGCTTCCATCCGCCTGAAAGATCGCGTACAAGCGAATCCAAGCGCCCGGTCAGCTGCATGCGCTCGCAGAGCACTTCCATGCGGGATTCGATTTGCTTGCGGCTCATATTCTGCATCAGCCCGTGATGCACGATATTCTCGCGAACGGAGATTTCCTTCTCCAAGCTGTTCTGCTGCTGGACGATACCGATGTCACTGCGAGCAGCAACCCTATTGGAAAGCGCATCTACCCCATCGATATACAACTCTGCCGAATCGGGAAGGTCCGCGGTGGTGAGGATATTCACCGTCGTCGTCTTGCCGGCTCCATTAGGACCCAAGAAGCCGTACACTTCCCCACGCTTGATAGAAAGGGAAAGGCCATCGACGGCGATATTCGCTCCGAAGCTCTTCACGATATCCTTGGCAAGGATGATCGTGTCGTCGCAAGCAGATGAACTGCATCCAGCAGCATGGCTCGATGCTGGACCATCTCCAAGAGGCGTTGCCTCTGGCTTGTTTTTCCGTTTCGAAAGAAAACGCACCGGTATACCTTCTTTCGCAAGTGCACGAACAGACGGGAAAAGAGCCCTCTACCGATGGAATGCAGTACAGTCCCTGATCCGAAGCATGCGCAGAGACAATTCCCAGATTGCCCCGCCGCTGCCTGATATTAGGGCAAAGAACAGCGTGTTACATCTAGAGATTTGCGAAGT
>JBJEKU010000020.1:0-4017 GCA_051878795.1 Eggerthellaceae bacterium | reverse complement strand
TGGAGAAATCTCGGGTTGAGCTGCAAGACAGCCTCTCCCGGGTTGACCCGCAAGACCGCACGTTAGGAGTCGCGCATGTGGTACGTGATTCAAGTCTTCACCGGCAAGGAGGACGAGGCCGTCTCCAACATCAGGCGCCTGGTGCCGCGCGAGCTCTGCCGCGAGTGCTTCAACCCCACGTACCGCATGCAAAAGCGCATCGGCGGCGCGTGGAAGACGGTGGAGCAGCCGCTCTTCCCGGGTTACGTCATCGTGGACAGCAGCAATCCCAAGGCCCTGGCCGCGGCGCTGCGCAGCGTCCCCGGCTACACCCACATCCTGGCCAGCGAGAAGGGCTATTCCCCGCTCCCGCGCGAAGAACAGCAATGGATCAACGAGTTCACAGAAGAAGGCAAGCGCGTAATAGGGATGTCGACCGGAGTAATCGAAGGCGACAAAGTCATCGTTACGCAGGGGCCTTTAATTAATCAAACGGCCAGAATTAGTGATGACGAGAGACCCCATGGAAAGTGACGACGTTATCAACACCAAGGCCAGTAAGAGATCGCCGTTGCCTGCAAGGACGCCGCCAGCGCGCTGTTCGTGGGCCGCGGCATGGGCGCTGTGACGAGCTACGAAGGCGCGCTGAAGCTCAAGGAAATCAGCTGCCTCCACGCGGAGGCCTATGCCGCGGGCGAGATGAAGCACGGCCCCATCGCCCTGATCAGCGAGGGCTTTCCCGTCATCGCCATCGCCACGAAGGGGCCGGTGTACGAGAAGGTCGTCAGCAACCTGCAAGAGGCCAGCGCCCGCGGTGCCAAGGTCGTGGTCGTCGCCACGGAAGGCGACGAGGACATCAGGGCCCATGCGGACCACGTCATCTACGTCCCCAAGGTGCGCGAGTACTTTGTGCCGATCGTCGCCAGCGTCCCCCTGCAGCTGTTCGCCCGCGCGATCGCCCTGCTCCGCGGGTGTGACGTCGACCAGCCCAGGAACCTCGCCAAGAGCGTGACCGTGGAGGGCGGGGGAGAGGCAGCGCACAAGGGTTGTGCCCGTACTGCAGTAGCAAAATCGTGGACATCGCTGTCCTGCACTTATGCCGTCAGAGCTTCTTGCGTTCGGCATACCACTCATCGGATTCCACAACCTTCTTCAACATCTGGAGGTGTGTGTGGCCGGGCTGGATGCTTATCTCGTAGGAATGCCTCATCGCTTCGTCTGCCTTAGGATGCGAGCCGGAACTCACTCCTGTTGATTGATGCCGTCGATTCTCAGAAGCGATTCAAAGTCGATGCTGATTCCTGATTGTGCGAGCGAATCCCTTCTCGCCAAGTAGAGCTTCTGAATCAGCTTAATTTTTTCTCGCCCGTAATGAATCATCCTGTGGCAATTACAGCAGAGTGCAACTGCGTTCGAATGGACATCCAAATCGCAGTCGAAGCAATCCGAATATGCAATCGGGACGAGATGGTGTATTTCTATGTATGGTCTACCTGTTTGTTTGGATATGAACGTAGCATGAGCTGAGTCTACCTCGCACTGATAACCTGCACGATCCAAGGCTCCTAAAGCAACGGCCAAGCTTCTGGGATAGACCATTCTGCCTTTGAGCGGCCTGAGTTCCTTTTTCGGCTTCGGTTCTGAAATGACATCATGGAAAGGTATGTTGTCGGCGAGAGAGATGCTTCTGATAAGGTCGTCATCGGCTTCCTCTTCGGCCAAGATTCTTTCAGGGCTCGTACTTGATATTCTCGGCAGCAATCCTCTGCTCGTCGTCTCGGTGGCGATTCCGCGAAGATGCCCGGTAACGCTTTTCCTCAAGTTGTCGATGGCGACATCGTGATGGCACCGACGCAGCTCCTCCTTGAGGATTTCACGGGGCCTTTGATCTGGGAAATGCTTTGCGAACCCGTCGTACAGCGAATAGCCTTCTTCGTGCAATCTATCGGCTACGCGGTGAAGAAGGCCGCTCATATAGATATCCATCGCCTTTACCGGATAGCCGAACAGCGGGGCGATCTTCTCCCTTATGTGCCTTCGGAATACGTTTTCGTACGAGCTGTCTTCTGGACTCACCCGATCACCGCTCTGCCGTTTTCCTATTTGGTGTTGAAGGACACTTGAGCTTTCTTCTTGTGTCCCTCGAAGTAGTAACATTACAGAATCGATGAGGCTTGGTTTTTCCGCTGCCTCTCCTACTTGAGTGTATTTTGTGTTCGTTAACGGCAGTTAGGACGCATCGTGGCGAGGAAAGCAAAGACTATCGAGCCGTATGGGATTAAAGGTATCCATGTTGAGAAGTTCAGGGCCATGAACGACCTGGACATTGATCTCGGTCAACGCATCACGGTCATCGCCGGTCAGAACGGGACCAGCAAGTCTACGCTTCTCGGCATGTTGGGGCAGCCTTTCGGTTTGCGGGACGCTCGCACCATTTTCGATAAGACGTTCAGCGCGAAATTCACCGACATCTTCAACATGTCGCCGAACCACGATATACCCGGGGAACATCTGTATTTCGTCGATTTCAACGATGAATCAATTCCCGGCTCACAAGGCCAGCACATCCAGGTCAAGTCCTTCAAACGGCCCCCAACAGACAAGTGTCACATCAGGATTGTTACTGGGTCTAGTCGTGGCAAGGGCGAGGGCAATATAGATTACCCAGTGGTGTACCTTGGTCTGAAGAGAACCTATCCAGTTGGCGAGTTCCTTAACCCGAAGGCGACGGAGACGGACTTTACTGATAAGGAGCTCGAGCTTTTTACCACTTGGTACTCGCGAATCATGATTGCCGGAGATAGCGTCAATCCGGTCAGGATGTCTCGCAAGGGGCAGAAGGAGACCTTGCTGGTCAACTCTGACGAGTACGACTATTTGGCGAATTCAGCTGGACAGGACAATCTTGGTCAGATACTAGGCGCTCTTATATCGTTCAGAAGGTTGAAGGACGACCTTGGTGACGCATACAAGGGCGGCTTGCTTCTCATTGATGAATTTGATGCCACCTTGTTCCCTTCATCCCAGAACTCGCTGCTCGATTTGGTCTACGAGGTGGCGCCCAATCTGAAGCTTCAGGTCATCTTTACCACCCATTCTCTTTCACTCATCGAGAAATGCTTAGAAAAGGCTAGCGCAGAGCAAGGCGATATTAACGTCGTCTACCTCAGGAAGCGCGAATCGGGAATACGTTGCTCGCTGAACCCTCCCCTGGACGAGATAGAGGCGGATTTGCTGGTCGAACCTCTGCCAGCACCCGCCGACTACAAGGTGGAAGTTTGGTGCGAGGACGATGAGGCCGCCTGGGTCCTGAGGAATATATTGCCCCCGAAGTTGAATAAGAAGTGCCACATCGTTTCGGCGGGTCTAAGCTGTGGTGAATTGGGTGAGCTCGCAATTCGGAATATCCCCGCCTTGACTTATGTCCTATTCTGCGTCGATGCTGACTCGAACAAGGGCGCTTCGAAGAAGGTTAGGGATTGCAATAAACGCTTTGTGCTGCCCGGCGGCGATAGTTCTCCTGAAGAATCCATCTATCAGATGCTGGTCGGTTTGTCTGACGATCACGAGTTCTGGGGGAAGTATCGCGGATATACAAAGCAGCTGATGACCAAGCGCCACGAGGAGGGTGAGCGTGAATTCGATTCTCGTGGCGGAAAGAAGGTCCGCGTTTACAACAAGGAATGGCTTAAGAAGGAAAAGGCCGAAGGCTTTTGGGGCGCCAACGGAGCTGACGTAATCAAGCTGTGGAAAGATCAACATGCTGTCGAGATTGATGCTTTCTGTGAGCAATTCGGGAAGAGGGTGGATGGTGTTATCAGGCGCCACTCGTATGAGACAAAAGGTGAGTAAAATAGTTCGATAGCGTTCGATACCGTTATTGATGAAAAAGGGGGTGATTTGATGGCTACGACATATACGCCCGTCCGCTATCCGGGCGGTAAGACCAAGATTTATCCGCAGATTCGGGAGATTATGGTTGAGAATAACCTGATTGGTATGCCATATGCGGAGGTCTTTGCTGGCGGAGCCGGACTG
>JBJEKU010000019.1:0-4088 GCA_051878795.1 Eggerthellaceae bacterium | reverse complement strand
TTAAGGCGCGTCCTCAAGGAAAACGGACGCCCCGATGAAGCGCAGAAAGTAGACAGCGCCTGGGTAAGCACTATCCACGGCATGTGCGCAAGGATACTCCGCGACAGCGCACTCGAAATAGGAACGGACCCCAAGTTCAACATCTGCACCGACGACACGGTGGCAAGCTTGCAGGCGCAGGCCATCAACCAGGTGCTGAGCACTGCCGGCGGAAAGTACGAGCCCCTGTTCCGCGAATACAAGGTCGACAGCAGGGGCTACGACTCCTTCAGCGTGACGGGTATTTCGGGGGAAATGCTCAGGAAGCGCAGCCTGGCAATCAACGCCGCCGAGCATCCGATGGACCTTGGCCCCAAGCCCAAAACCGCCGTCGATATCTTGGAAGAAGCCATCGGCATCCTGGATGAAACGCTTTGCGCCCTCAAAGCCGAAGCCAAGCCGACCGGCGCGACTTTGCTGACCATCGATTTCGCCGAAGAATCACTCGAAGCCGTGAAGGCGGGCTTGCAGGAAGTCCGGAAAGAACCGTCCGAAGCGGAGCGGCTGAGGCAAGCAGCCGACATCATGGCCCGCCTGGAAGCCCTTCGCATAGCCGTCGCCTTCGACCACTACAGGAAGATGGGCTACCAGCCGCGAGACATGGCGCTGCTGTTGCGGACCCTGAACCGCGTCGAGGAATACACCGATATCCTGCGCGAGATAGGCTTCGATGCGGTCATCACGGGGGGAACGATATTCTGGAAGCAGTACGAACCCGCTTTAATGCGGCACATCCTAAGGTTCATGGCAAACCCCAACAACGATGAGGCAACCTACTTCGTCCTGTCTTCCCCGATGCTGGACCTGGAGCCCCGCGACTTGGCGGTGCTGGCACAGTGGAAGAAATCGGCGAGGGGGACCGTATACCGCCCCTCCCTCTACGCATCGCTCGTGAGCAAAGAAACATTCGATGACCTGGGCGATCGGGCGAAGCGGGCTATCCGGCTTTTGGAAAGCCTGCTCCATGACGGATCCGAAAAGCCCTCCCAGGCGATTCGCCGGTTCGCAGACGAAAGCGGCTACCTGGCCCGCCTTTCCGAAGAAGGCATGGCCGGCGCCCAGAAGGCGGCAAACTTCATGAAAGCCCTGCGCTTCGTCGAGGAGATCGAGGAGGACTCGAGCGCTTCAAGGTCTACCGTCGCATGGCGCTATTCCGAGCTGATGAAGAGCGAGCCCAAGCATGGTCCGGGAGTGCTTTCCACCGAAGACCCCAACGCCATCCAGGTCATGACCATCCACGCGTCGAAGGGCCTGGAATTCCCCATCGTCGCATTGGGAGGATTCGATTCCCCAGCGAAAGCCGACGACAAGTTCATGTTCGAGGATTTCGGCGACAGGGACTACGTATCCCTCAAGGGCGACAAAATCGCCAAGAGATGGAAGGGATGCAAGCCGGCTACGGATTACGTTCCAGCAGGCATCCGCATCAACGACGTTGCCTCCGTTGCCAAGGACCTGGTCCCCCAGCAAACAAACCGACTGCGCTACCACCTTTACCTGCAAGCCGCGATCCTGAACGAGGAGCAGGAAGAGAAGCGCAGGCTATTCTACGTCGGTGCGACACGCGCCCGAGATGCCTTGGTCCTGGCCATCCAACCTCCCGCAACGGAAAAGGGCATCAACGCCGATTCCATCATCAGGAAGGATATGGCGGAGATGTTCCCCGGAAGCACCTTCCCGACAGAGGACGGATTGTACGACTTGAACGACGGGGGGAAGCTGGACTACCGGTTGATCCGGGTCGAAGACACCAGGCATGCCCAAGACCTGTATAGCGCGATCTACGAAGAGCACTTCGGCGAGGAACCTGAACAAGAGCGCGAGCTTGCAGCATCCCGTCTGCCTCAGGGCCATCTGAACCCCTCGGTTGATCGCGCATTGGAGAACGCAGACTACCATGAGTTCTCCTACTCCACCCTGCCCGAATACAACGGCAAGGACAGTACGCGTATCAAGAATGAGATGCTCACCGGCAAGAAATCCAAGAGGGGACCCAGAAGCCGCGAAGAGATGGACGAAATCCGTTCGACCGCCCTCGCCTTGGGTAAGGCCCTGCATGCGTACATGGAATACCAGGTCCTGACCGGCAAGTCCCTCGCCGATCGGGACGCCGCAGACGATGGGAAGATAAACCAGATAGCCGCGCAATTCGAACTTGCCCCCAAGGAGCAGAAACGCCTTCGCAAGGCGATCGAAGCTTGGAACAGCAGCGATCTGGCAAGAAGGACGCAGTCGTTCGCGCATGTGGACACGGAGGTACCCTTCTATATCCGGTTTGCAGACGAGGCGGAGGGAGCGGAAGGGCATAAGCCGATCTACTTCACGGGCGAGATCGACCTGCTGTGCTATAACGACATCGACGATGACCCCCATGCATTCATCGTTGACTACAAGACCGGCGGAGAGCAGGAAGATACGGAAACCTACCTGAAGAGCAAGCATCGTCTGCAGGCCCATTGCTATGCGTATGCCGCCTTCAAGAGGGGCTTTAAAAGCGTTGACATCGAATTCGCCTGTATGGAGCACGAGGCTGAAAACGGCGACCTTCTTTCCGTTTCGTACCATTTCGAAGAAGAAGACATCGAGCTGGTGAAAGCGGTCATCTACCACACTTGGAAAGAACAGAACGACTCGAAGCAGAGCAAGAACGGCAGGGCTGCTTCTGATGCCGCGAACGCTGAAAAAGGCCAAGCTCAGGCCGATCCGCAAGCCGGCTGCGCTCCCGCGTCGGCGTTCGAGAAGCAAAGCGACCAATGCGATGGTTACAACGCCCCCGAAAGCAATCGGATCATCCTAGCCCTGGAGGCGGATTTCGAAGACGCGGAAACGGAAGGGGTTGCGGAAGCTATCGAGAGGATCGATCGCGATGAGCTGACCCCCGACGAAGACCAGCTGCTCGACGACATCGCCGACGCAAGCGAGCGGTTCGAAGGCAGCCTGGCAAGCGCCGAGGTGACCTTCGAAGATGCGGAGGGAGGCGCATCCCTAGCCATGCTGTGCTGGCAGGATGAGAGGGTGCTCCTTCTGAGCAACGAGGATCTGCTTGGCTTTGAGGAATGCTTCGGCGACTTCGATGGGATCGAAGGCTGGACCATCCTTAGGGCGAACGAGGTAACGCTTGAGCAGGTTATCGAAGCGGTGCGTGGGGAGCGTAGGTAGTTCGAGGTTGAAGGTTGCGCTGGTGATGCGTGGCTAGATTTCTCAAATAGCGACGATGGCGTAGAGCTGCAGCCTATTTTTGGATGCAATAGCCGGAAAGATGATTGGGGCTAATAGCCAGGCTGGATCAGTCCGGCTATTAGTCCGTACTACCTGCCACCACCCCTTCTTCAATATTCTACGCTCTAATAATTGGTAGATACTACGTTAACGCAAAATGAAAAATCTCTCCTAGCCTAAAGATTACATAACCGCCCATACAAAATATCTCAAATAATAGAATAGATTATTAATAATCATTTATAAAAGTTCTAACACTCGGATTCTACAACGAAAAATAAGCTTGAAGCTTACAACTTACTTATTGCCTTCTTGCGCAGTTCAAATTCCTTAATTGCCAACGGAGCTGCAGGATCATTCCTCTCTTTCCTATCTCGAATCAAAAGTTGAAGCATTGCATTAAAAGTAGATTTTCCGACCTCTCGACACGCAAACGCATCCGCTTCAAGCTCACGAGGGTCGACACGTCCTTCGATAATATATTGCATGCGAATCTCACGCGATACTTCATTGCGAATGTCAGGGGTCAGTAAGCCTTTATATCCTAACGATGCTAAATAATCGGCGCGGATATGACCGCACTTCCAATGTCCGATTTCGTGCAAAACCGCAGCAAAGAACAGATTTCGTTTATCAATGAAATAATTCCGATATCTATCTCCAAGAATAATATGAAGATATTCACCATCTTCATCTTCGCAAACAACTGCACGAAAATGATACAGATTCTCTTTATGGTCGTTTTTATCATATGTGATATAGACTACAGGCTTACCGTCGTCATTAAGATCCAATACTCTGCCAACCTCAACAGGCTCCTCGCCATCATA
>JBJEKU010000018.1:0-4194 GCA_051878795.1 Eggerthellaceae bacterium | reverse complement strand
GATATTCCATTTAACTAGTCGTTTATGAGTCGCTATATACAAAATAGCCCCACCTCAATCGAAGCGGGGCGAATACGCATATGCGATATTTCCAACTATCCAATCAAGCCGAGGAAATACTCGTACACGAAGGTATCCTCGTCTAGTTCTGGATGGAAGGCGATGCCAATCTGCTTTCCGTATTGCACGCCGGTGATGCAGCCTTCCGTTTCCGAAAGAACCTTTACTCCGTCTTCAACCTGCGTGATGAAGGGTGCACGGATGAAGGTCATGGGTACCTCGCGTTCGGCGAACGAACCCTGCGTGTGGAAGCTGGCAAGCTGCCTGCCGTAGGCGTTACGGCGAACGGTGATGGGCATGGTCCCCAGCCCATCGACTCGGGTGCGCTTCTGGGCCAGTTCCTGGTTGCGGCCTTCCATGTCTCCGGATGCGCCATCGATTGTTTCCGCAAGTAGGATCAGACCGGCACAGGTGCCCAGCACGGGAATCCCGCCCAGGATCTTGTCCCTTAACGGTTCCAGCATCCCCAGTTCGCGGAGCAGATGTGCTTGCACGGTGCTTTCGCCGCCGGGCAGGACCAATGCGTCGAAGGGACGTTTGAGGTCTGATGCCTGGCGCAGCTCGAAACATTCAGCGCCCAGCTGCTGCAAACGCTGCTCGTGTTCGATGAAGGCCCCCTGAACTGCGAGCACCGCCACGATGGGGGCGCTCGCAGGCTTGTTTTGGGGAGCCAGGATTTCGGCGTTGCACATTACTGACCGCGCTCTTCCATGATGATCTGGATTTCTGCGGGGTTAATTCCCACCATGGCCTCGCCCAAGTTCTCGGAAAGGGCTGCCAGCATTTCGGCGTCGTTGTAGTTGGTGACGGCTTTGACGATGGCGGATGCGCGCTTGGCCGGGTCGCCGGACTTGAAGATGCCGCTGCCCACGAAGACGCCTTCTGCGCCCAGCTGCATCATCAGCGCTGCGTCTGCGGGGGTGGCCACGCCGCCTGCTGCGAAGTTGACGACGGGCAGCTTGCCGTTTTCGTGTACGTAGCGGACCAGATGATAGGGAACCTGCAGCTGCTTGGCGGCTTCGAACAGCTCGTCTTCGCGCATGTTCTGGACCTGGCGGATCTCGCTGTTGATAAGGCGCATATGGCGGACTGCCTGCACCACGTCGCCGGTGCCCGGTTCGCCCTTGGTGCGGATCATCGCGGCGCCTTCCTCGATACGGCGCAGGGCTTCGCCCAGGTTACGGGCGCCGCAGACGAAGGGTGCGCGGAACTGGGTCTTGTCGATGTGGTAGATGTCATCGGCGGGGGAAAGGACTTCGGATTCGTCGATATAGTCGATTTCGATGGCCTGCAGGATCTGCGCTTCGGCGAAATGGCCGATGCGGCACTTTGCCATGACGGGGATGGAAACCGCGGCCTGGATTTCCTTGATCATGGCGGGGTCGCTCATGCGGGAGACGCCGCCTGCTGCGCGGATATCGGCGGGAATACGTTCGAGGGCCATGACGGCACAGGCGCCCGCTGCCTCGGCGATATGGGCCTGTTCGGGGGTGGTGACGTCCATGATGACGCCGCCCTTGAGCATCTGGGCCAGCTGGCGGTTGAGTGCTACCTGTTCTTCGGGAGTAGTCATGCCTGCTTCCTTTCCTGATCGGTTTGCGCCGTAGAAGGGGAGGGTCGGCGCGCTTTCATCTATATGAACAGTAGGTAGATTACGCCAAACTGGCTCTAGATATAGAACCAAAAGAAGAAAAAACGATAGGACCAGATTTAAAAAGGGGATCGATCGACGCTGCCGGGGCGAAAGCTGTTGGGCCGAAAGCGGAGCACCGACCCGGAATCCGTTTCCGTCAGGGGGAGGCTCACGTTCCTGATTGCGCATAAGCCCAAGCGGGTAGCTGAGCCTGCGGCCTGCCGGTTGCGATGGCTCTTATTCGGCTGGTATCGAAGGGGTAAAACCAGCGGGAATGAGCCTCCATCTGACTGGGCTGCGCGCTATTATGGGCGGGACTGGAAAAGCAGCATCCAATGCAAGGAAAGGCAGGTATCGGCTATGACAACCAGGGCAGATAGGGCGGAAGAGCTGTTCCGTAAGGGCTTCAATTGCTCCCAGGCGGTATTCGGCGCGTTTTGCGATGTCGTGGGGATGGATCTTGACCAGGCTCTTCGCGCGTCCAGTGCATTCGGCGGCGGATTCGGCGGCAATCGCGAGGTATGCGGTGCGGTCTGCGGCATGACCATGCTCGTGGGCATGCTTGACGGCTACGACGACCCCGCGGATGCAGAAGAGAAGAAGCGCGTGTACGGTACCGAAAAGCAGCTGACTGCCCGCTTCCTGGAAAAGCAGGAAAGCTTGATCTGCCGCGAGCTGTTGGGGCTTCAGCCTGGCCAGGTGCTTTCCGAGCCTCCGGTTCGCGACGAGGCGTATTACGCCAGCAGGCCCTGTCTTTCTGCAGTGCGCGATGCCGCCCAGATCGTGCAGGATCATTACGGTATCGCCGATTTGGATTAAGGAAATCCGGCATGATTGCGGCGCCCGCTTGGGTGCCGTTTTTCATGCAGTGCTATCGATAGCGGTTTACCGTGTGCCTGATTCGGCGCGTTTCGCCAAGCAGCGGCCTTGTTTTCGCATGTAGGTGCTTGATTTTCTGTAATCCGCCGTTGCGTCTGTTGCGTGCGTGCGGCTTTGCGGTAGTCTATTAATAGACGCGATGTGGGTCTGGTTGCTGCGCCCTTTTGGCAGTCGCCGGACCCGATGTCCGTCGCGGAAACCTACATATCAGGAGGATTGATAATGAGCGATATCATCGATGTTTACGGCAGGCAGGTCTTGGACTCCCGCGGTAACCCCACCGTCGAAGTCGAAGTTTTGCTGGATGACGGCTCTGCTGGTCGTGCCATCGTTCCGTCCGGCGCTTCCACCGGCGCTTTCGAGGCTGTGGAACTGCGCGACGGTGACAAGACCAAGTACCTGGGCAAGGGCGTTCTGCAGGCGGTAGATCACGTCAACAACGAATGCTACGAGAACCTGCTGGGCATGGACGCTACCGATCAGCGCGCCATCGACCAGGCTCTGATCGAAGCCGACGGTACCCCCAACAAGGGCCGTTTCGGCGCAAACGCCATCCTGGGTTGCTCCCTGGCGGCTGCCCGTGCCGCTGCAGAGTCCACCGGCCTGCCTATCTATTCCTATCTGGGTGGCCCCAACGCACACACCCTGCCCACTCCCATGATGAACATCATGAATGGCGGCGTGCATGCAGACAACACCGTCGACTTCCAGGAATTCATGATCATGCCCGTAGGCGCACCTACCTTCGCTGAGGCACTGCGTTGGTGCTGCGAGGTCTACCACACTCTGAAGGGCGTTCTGAAGTCTTCCGGGTATTCTACCGGCGTCGGTGACGAAGGCGGCTTCGCTCCCAACCTGAAGACCAACGAAGAGCCCCTGCAGCTGATCATGGAGGCAATCGAGGCTGCCGGCTACAAGCCTGGCACCGACTTCATGCTGGCAATGGACCCCGCAACCACCGAGCTGTACGATGCCGAAACCGGCACTTACAACCTGGAAGGCGAAGGCCGCGTGCTGACCAGCGATGAAATGGTCGAGTACTGGGCAGCCCTGGTTGAGAAGTATCCCATCATCTCCATCGAAGACGGCCTGGCTGAAGACGACTGGGATGGTTGGGTCAAGCTGACCCAGCGCATCGGCGACAAGGTCCAGCTGGTTGGCGACGACCTGTTCGTCACCAATGCCGCCCGCCTGAAGAAGGGCATCGAGCTGGGTGCTGCCAACGCGATCCTGATCAAGGTGAACCAGATCGGCTCCCTCACCGAGACCTTCGAGGCAATGCAGATGGCACAGCGTGCCGGTTACACCTGCGTGGTTTCCCATCGTTCCGGCGAGTCCGAGGACACCACCATCGCCGACCTGGCTGTTGCCACCAATGCCGGCCAGATCAAGACCGGTGCTCCTTGCCGTTCCGACCGTATCGCCAAGTACAACCAGCTGCTCCGCATCGAGGACATGCTGGGCGATGCAGCCGAATATGCCGGCATGAACGCCTTCTACAACGTCAAGCGCTAGTCTGCAAGGGGCAAGATTCGGAATACGTTTCCAGTCCCTACTGTACGCAAGCAGGGGGCTGTATCAAAAGCGATTTTGGTGCAGCCCCCTTTTCTGCGCCCAGAGCA
>JBJEKU010000017.1:0-4389 GCA_051878795.1 Eggerthellaceae bacterium | reverse complement strand
TTCCATGGGTTATACCCTAAGAGCAAACCACCCGCTTTGCGGGTGGTCATGATTTCTTCGTTTGCCCCAGAGAAACACCCCCCCACAGAGAGCTGTAAGGAACGATCCCCTCACGTTCGCACTAGCGATACTATGCTACACTTGGACCTGGCGGACGCCCTCGGTAGTGAGTGGGCGCGCCTCTTAGCTAAGCCGTCGCAGGGTTACAGGTTGCGACGGCTCTTTTTATGTTTAGGGGCATCGCCCCGCGTCTTAAAGATGGACACTACCAATACGAAAAGCTCCAGTAACACAGCTGCTAGTTGGAAGGTCCCACTTTTCCACGATCGACGGTACGACGCACGCGCGCCTTCTTCGGCTCGCGGAAATCCAGCTGCATCTGCACGTACTGGTTCGCTTCCCCGCTGCCGATGCGCTCGATATGATCGATGGTCCAGGAAAGCGCTTCGTTGCCGAACAACTCCAGCATCTTGATGCGAGCATCGGACATGTTCTTCTTCGAGCCGGCATTCGCGGCGCTTTCGAACTCGAAGGTGCCGTTCACGGGGTTGGCCCCGCGAGGAGATTGGTAATGGGCGCTATATAATTTCACACGATCAACCCCTTCCAAGTGGCACATCCGAAGCATGAGCAATCTGCTCGTCACACTTTACGCAATCGCCACCGATTATTCCATACCAATTCAGGCATCGAGCCAGCACTTGAAGGAAACAGGCTCAGCCTGTCCCATAAACGTCCCGATATGCTTTTCCCACCAGGTTATCCCCAACCACATGCCATGCTTGAAGCCGCAATTCGTGAAACTTCCCGCCTTCACATAGCCGCACTTTTCGTGGAAGCGCTCGCTCGCAGGGTTCGGATCGGCAATACATGCGTACATCGAACGGATTCCCATACCTGCAAGATGCTCTTCCAGACGAGCGTAAATCAAGGGCGCAACACCCGTTCCGATGGCATCCGGTGCGGCGTAGATGGTGGTTTCAACGCTCCAGTCGTAGGCGGGCCTAGTCCTGAAAGCGCTTGCGTACGCAAACGCGATGACGCGTCCTTCGCGTTCTGCCACCAGATAGGGATACCGCTCTAACACATGCCCGATACGCTCGCGCATCTGCTCGACCGTGGGAGGTTCTATTTCGAAAGTAGCAACCGATTCGACGACATACGGGGCATAAATCGCATGCACCGCCTGCGCGTCATCGGGAGTCGCTAAACGTATCACCAGGTCATCAGCCATATTTTGCCTCCCCTTTCATCACTCTGCCGACCAGAGGCCCAATCCGCCGCTAGCCCCTGGGGGAACCGGGACGTTTTCCATGATGGTTGCCGAAATTCCCGCTACGCGATGCGCCGCGTTTTCCGGAATAACCGCCATCGCGCTTGTCGAACGATGCACCCTTCGAACGACCGTCGAAGGAACGCTTCCCCTTACCTACGCCATAGCCCGAGTCGCCCTTCCCGCTATGGAAGGAATCGCGCTTGTCGCAAGGTTTTTCCATCCGTTCGTGCGAGGGACCTTCAAACCTGGTGCGGTATCCTCCCTCAGAAGGAAAACCGCCATCTTTGCCGCGGAAGCCACTCTTGTCGTTGCGACGACCGCCTTCGCGCTTGCCCCATGCACCGTTGCCGTTCTTGCGATCACCCTCGCGCTTACCGCGGCCGCGATCAGCACCTTTACCGCGGAAGCCGCTGCGCTTGCCATCGAAGGAACCCCTCTTCCCATCGCGACGAGACTCGCCCTTCTTCTTTTCGGGCTTAGGTTGGGGCTCGACGTAGTCGGCACCGCGCCTGATCAAGTAGCAATGATGGATCTTGGGGTTACGCTCGAAGTCATGTGGGATGGTACGCGCGGTGATATCCTCCACCTCCAGATGATCCTGGGCCAAACGCTCGGTATCGATCTTGAAATTGCGCAGGTTGCAGGAAAAGACCAGCACACCTTCCGGGCTCAGGATCCTACCCAAAGCGCAGATCAGCTTGGCATGATCTCGCTGAATAGCCCACGTGCGTTCGCCCATGGTCTTGGAATTGGAGAAGGTAGGCGGGTCGCAGAAGATCAGATCGTACCTGTTCAGCCCCTTCGCCTCCTCGAACACCCAGCTGGTCGCATCGGCACGGCAATAGCGATGCTGCACGCCGTAGAAACCGTTGTGCTCCATGTTGCGACGCGCCCAATTCAGGTAGGTCTGGGACATGTCCACCGTAGTGGTAGACGCAGCACCACCTGCCGCCGCATGGACGGTTGCGGTTCCGGTATAAGCGAACAGGTTCAGGAAGCGCTTGCCTTCTGCCATTTCGCCGACCATGCAACGGGTGTCGCGATGATCCAGGAAGATGCCCGTATCCAGATAGCCGCCCATATCCACTTCGAACTGGAAGCCAGCTTCCTCCGTGTAGGCGACGAAGGATTCGCCGCGGGCATCCTGATACTGCCCGCCGCCCTTCGCGTGACGACGCGTCTTAGAGAAAACGTGCTCTGCGGGCAGCTCGAAATACGCAGCCACCACGGCAACGGCGTCGTGGAAACGGCGCTGCGCGCGCAATGGATCGATAGTCGCAGGGGGCGCGTATTCCGTCACACGGGCAAAGAGCTTGCCTTCGTCAGGGCCGGAACCATGGTACAAATCCACCGCCACGGAATAATCAGGCAGGTCGGCATCGTACACGCGATAGCAGCGGGCACCGGTTTTCTTGGCCCACTTCGAACGTTCGCGCGCCACCTTGCGCAAACGGTCGGCAAACTGGGTGGTATTTTCTTCTGCCACATGGACCTTGAGGGAATGCCCGAATGCTGTGTCGATCAGAATCTGCAGGCGCTTGCCGCGCTCGATCCGATAGACGCGCAATAAGGTCTCGATTGCTCCATTGAACAGGGGGTTCGTTTTTTCCGGAACCAAGCCCAGGGCCGTATCGATGGCGTCGTCAGGAGTAATGACCGCAAGATTCCAACCCGAATCGATTTTCTCGCAGCCGCTTGCCAGGGCTTCGTAGACTTCAGGAAGCTGATCGGTTTCCAGGAGTCGCTGACCGTATGGAGGATTGGTCGCCACCAGACCGCGCTTGGGAATCTTGCCCTCATGAAGAAGATGCTTCGAAAGCTGCGACGCATCATCCACATAGAACTCGATGTAAGGAAGCAGGCCGGCACGCTTTGCATTCGCCTTCGCCATCTCCACCATGTCTGGATCGATGTCGCCAGCAACGATGCGCGGAAGATTGGCCAAACCCTCTTCCATACGCTCGTCGGCTTCTTCCAGAACCTCGTTCCACAAATCCTCGTCGTGTTTCACCCAACCATCGAATCCCCATTCGCTGCGGGTGATGCCGGGCGCCATGTCGGCCGCGATCATGGCCGCCTCGATGGCAAGCGTTCCGGATCCGCACATAGGGTCGGCGAACATGCCGCCTTGGGAAAGGACTTCCTTCCAGCCGGAAAAGAGCACGATGCTGGCCGCCAGGGTCTCCTTCAGCGGCGCCTGGGCCTGAACCCCGTCCTCACGGTAACCGCGACGGTGGAGGGGCTGCCCGGATACGTTGATGGAAATGGTGGCCTTGTCGTAACGCACGGCAACGTCGATCTGCACATCGGGGTTCTTCGCGTTCACATCCGGACGCTCTCCTCGCAAGCGGCGCAAACGGTCGCAAACGGCGTCCTTCACCTTCATGGCAGTGAACTGGGTATTGCGCAGCTGATCGTTGACACCATGCGCATGAACGGCAAGGGTCTTGCCCAAACCAACGTGCTTTTCCCATGGCATCTGGTTCACCTGTGAATACAGCTCATCCGCATCCCGCGCGCGTACGCGGTCGAGCACCAAAAGCACGCGCGAGGCCGTGCGCAGCCAAAGACAGGCGCGGTACATCTGCTTAAGCGATGCGAAGAAGGCGACCCCGCCCTTCAGGGGACGGATACGCTTGATATTCAGGTCTTTCAGCTCCTGGGCGAGTAAAGGCTCGAAGCCGCTCGCACAGCGTGCATAGAATTCGAAGATCTCGAAGGTTTCGGAGGTCTGCTCTTGCATGGATGGAATCCTTTACGAAAACGCGGCCCGCACGAAGGACGGGCCGCCGTTTGGAATGCTTGTTCGGTTGCGCCTGCGCATACAGGAGCGTAACTTGGCTCTACTCTTCCAGATAGTCCTTCAGTTTGGCGGACCTGCTGGGATGACGGAGCTTGGTGAGAGTCTTGCTTTCGATCTGGCGGATGCGCTCGCGGGTGACGCCGAATTCACGTCCGACTTCCTCGAGCGTACGGGGGTGCCCGTCCTCCAATCCGAACCGCAGGGTGATGACCTTGCGCTCGCGCTCGGCCAATCCGCCCAGGACCTTATCCAGCTGCTCTTTGAGCATGGTGAAACCCGCCGCATCGGGGGGCGCCACGGCGCCGTCGTC
>JBJEKU010000016.1:0-4448 GCA_051878795.1 Eggerthellaceae bacterium | reverse complement strand
TGTGTATCCCTTAAAAAATCCGGATATCCTTTATATCCTAAAAATGTCACAAATCCCCTTCGCCTACCCCAAATCCTTCGCCCCCATCATCGTGCCCCGTTTCGATACGGCACTCCCTTCGCCGATGCTGACAGCGGAATCACTCCACGTCACTCAGTTGAGCTGGGGATTCCAAGAGTCCTGGAAGCCCGGGGTCGTATTCAACACGCGCATCGAGAGCTCCGATAAACCCACGTGGCGCGACGCCATGGAACATCGGCGCTGCATCATCCCCGTCCCCGCTTTCTTCGAAACGCACAGAGAAGAAACCTACCCCTCGCCCAAAACGGGAAAACCGCTCAAACAGCAGTACGAATTCCGCATGCCAGAAAGCCCCGTTATCCTGATCGGGTGCATCTGGCGGAAAGACTGCTTTTCCATGGTCACCACCGAAGCCAACGCCCATATGGCGCCGATCCATCACCGCATGCCGCTCATCGTCCGCCAGGAAGAACTGCCCATCTGGTTCGGGCCCGAATACCGCACCCTCGCCGACCGTTCGGGCATCGTGCTGGAAGCCCAACCGGTCGAAGGCGCACCGGGTGCAAAGACGCCGGAGCCCAACCCCCGGGCCAAAGCCCCCGCCGCTTCCCCAGACGAACGCAACGACGTCTTCCCCACCAACCTGTTCGACTTCTAGGTCTGCCGCCCGAAGGCCGCTGGGTTGCGCTTGCCTTTCACTCCGAATGAAGCGAAGCACTTCATCCCGGCCCCACCGAAGAGCACCAGGTCAAACGCAAGCATATACAGAATACTTAATATTTCTTAATTTGCAGTTTTATTAAGTATTCTGTATATTTTCACTATCCGCTAATTATTAAGTATTTTGAATGGACCAAGCCATGTGGACGAACGCCTACTCCGTCGAAGACGTCGGAGAATTCCTTAAGGATGCCCGGAAAGAAAAAGGCATCACCCAGGCCCAAATGGCAAAGAAGCTAGGCTTCTCCCCCGTGACGCTTTCCGCCCTCGAGACGGGGAAAAACGTCTCCAGCCAGAAAATCGAGCTCTACCTGCAGATGCTCGGCTATCGCATCGTAATCGTCCCCAAATCGGCGAAAGTCAAGGTTGCCGAATGAGGGTGCTCGACATCTACCTGGGAGGATCGCTCGTTGGGACCATTTCGGAAAACCGGAAAGGGGGCCGTTTCGCGTACGAGCCCGAAATCATCCGGAATTATATGGGATCCCCGGTCTTGTCGCTCTCATTCCCTGTAAAGAAAAAACCTTTCGGCGAGTCGAAAACCGCAAGCTGGTTCAACGGCCTTCTACCGGAAGGACCACGCCGCGATGCAATCTGCAAGAACCTGGGGATAAACCCCTACGACTGGATGGGACTCCTTGCGGAAATAGGCTGGGAGTGCGCAGGATCGGTGCAGGTCTTCTCGCATGGAAGCGCAAAAACGCATCCTGCAAGCTACCATGAAATCTCAAACAATGAGCTTGCTGAAAGGCTATCGAATTGCTCAAGACAACTTCCAAACGGAACCAATGATACCTTCCGCATGTCGCTTGGCGGCTTCCAGGAGAAGCTCTGCGTTTGCATGCCAAGGCTTGATTCCGAACTGACGCGCATCCACACCGAGCACATCCTTCTTCCCGAAGGAGAGGCGGCAAGCACGCACATCCTTAAACCGGAAAACGAAAAGGATTACCCTGGTTCAGCCGAATCGGAAGCCTGGGCCATGCATTCCGCTTCTTTTGCATGTCGTTGCGCAAAGACGGCTCTCCTGATCCTTCCAAATGCACCGAAAACCCTGGTTGTCGAACGATATGACCGAGCTGGAGAAAATTGGCCTTCAGGCGCTATTCGCATCCACCAGGAAGATACCTGCCAAGCATTGGGATTGGATCCTTCGGAAAAATACGCAAACCACCGCGAAGCAAAAGGGAATGACCCTACGTATAAAGCCATTGCGAGTCTTCTCATCAGGCACGCCCAGAATCCCGACAAAGAGCTCTCGGAGCTATTGCGCCAAATGGTTGTCAATCTCGCCCTAGGAAACTGGGATGCCCATGCGAAAAACACCTCTTTCCTATACGAAGAGCCCCAACTTCCCACAGTGGCACCGCTCTACGACGTTCTACCCATTTCAGAAGTTGAACCACGAACCCGATTTCTCTCTATGAGAGTAGACGGATGCATCACTCCAGAAGAAATCAACAGAGGACACGTCCTTACCGAAGCAACAAGCTGGGGGATCGCAGAAAACGAAGCTGCAGAAATCGTTGACGAATGCCTCGAAAAGCTGGTGGAAGGAATCAAAACCGCGAGCAAACACTTTCCAGATGCTGCAAAACGTCATGAGGCAAATGCGGTTGCCAGAATCAAACGACTACTGAGAAGAAACTGAATACTATCGGCTATCCCAACAGCCCCATTCTTGCAATGCCCCAACAGGGTATCTGGTTCAGTTGACGTACGTTTTTACGTACGTTATCCTCATGGCATTAGGCCTATCGGAGGAGCATCCATGACCAGCGTCACCGCAACCGCAGCACGAAAAGACATCTATAAACTCATCGCGCGCGTCAACGAAGACTGCAAGCCCATCGCGATCACCAACAGCAAGGGGAAGGGCGCGGTGCTTATCGGAGAAGACGATTGGGCCTCCATCGAAGAAACCCTCTATCTCGCAAGCATTCCCGGCATGACCGAAAAACTCACCGAAGCGCGAAACGAGGACATCGAAGACTGCGTATCCGCCGATTCCCTGGATTGGTAGAGCATGTACGACGTCGTATTCACCAAGCAGGCGGCAAAGGACGCGAAAAAGCTGAAAGCAGCCGGCCTCGATGGAAAAGCCAAGCAGCTCGTTTCCGTGGTTGCGGCAGACCCTTTCGGATACCCACCCGCCTTCGAACCCCTTGTCGGCAATCTGGCAGGTATGTACTCCAGGCGGATCAACAGGCAGCATCGTTTCGTCTATGAGGTGATCGAGGCCCCATTCCAGCGCGAAGGACAGCAATTCGAAGGCTACGTCAAAGTGCTGAGCATGTGGACCCACTACGAATCGCTCTAGGCTGCAACCAAGCGCTGCGACTAAACCCGCATCCGCAACATGCGGACCACTGCGAATCGCGAGGCCGCAACCCCTAACCGCCTACCCGTATATCGGTGCATTCGCAAGCCATTCTTCACACCTTCCACCAAGCAGCCGGAAGCGCCAGGGAACGCCGACCCAACCGTCCGCCCGGCAAAACAACTCGCCTTCCCAGCCTTTCGCACGTACGCATAAGCAGTCGCGCATCGACCATCCGCCCGGCAAAATGCCCCGTTTCGGCACGGTTCTTCACATGAACACGCGGCATTGCTATACTCGCGCACAGAGTGATGAAACCCGCAGGGCATCGCGAAGGGGCTTACCACCATGGGTAGGGCCGCTTTGCGGTGCCCTTTTTCGTTAGTTGGAGGTGAAATATGGCCAAAATCAACGGAGAAACCGTCAACGCCGAAGGCATGACCGTGCAGGCGTATCTGGAAAGCGCAGGCTACGACCCCGCCCGCGTGGTGGTGGAGCGCAACCTGGAAATCGTGCCGAAAAGCGAATATGCCACCACGGTGATCCTGGCCGAAGACCTGCTGGAAATCCTCTGCTTCGTGGGAGGCGGATAATGGACGCCATCGCTTCCGTGCGAGAAGAAGCTGCCGCTTCCCGCGAATACCCCATCTCCAAACAGGACCTGGACGCCGCGTTCGACGCCCGCTTCCCCGCTTCGGTCGCCCACGCGCTGCGCAATGCGCACGTGGCGATCGCCGGACTGGGCGGACTGGGATCGAACATCGCCGTTATGCTGGCGCGCAGCGGAGTGGGACACCTGCTGCTGGTGGACTTCGACACGGTGGACACCACCAACCTGAACCGCCAGGCCTACGGCATCAGCCACCTGGACATGCCGAAAACCCAGGCAATCCGCCAGATCCTGGCAGACATCAACCCCTACCTGGACATCCAGACCAAGCAGGTGCGCGTGACCGAGCGAAACGCCGCAGAGCTGTTTTCCGGTTGGCCCATCCTGTGCGAGGCCTTCGACAAGCCCGACCAGAAGAGCATGCTCATCTCCACGGTGCTCGCCCGGTGCCCTGCCACCACCATGGTCTCGGGCAACGGCATGGCCGGTTATGGCGAAGCGAACGGCATCCGCACCGAACGGCGCCTGGGCCGCCTGTACGTATGCGGCGACCAGAGCACCGACGTGGGAAACGGCATCGGGCTCATGGCCCCACGTGTTGCTGTTTGCGCAGGTCACCAGGCCAATAAGGTCATCCAGCTCATCCTGCAGCAGGCGGGAATCTAGACCAGCCTCCAAACGCACCCACTACCACCATCCTTCGCAATCGAAAGGACTTTTATCTCAGATAAACTCATCTTGGGTGGACGCGAATTCAACAGCCGCTTCATCCTGGGA
>JBJEKU010000015.1:0-26275 GCA_051878795.1 Eggerthellaceae bacterium | reverse complement strand
AAGCACTTCTGGGGCAAGGACGCTTCGGAAGCTGTTTCCGAGCGCAAGGCCCCCACGGACCTGTCGCATTAAAGCTAGTAAAACCCCGCAAGGGATGCATGGATTTCCAGGCGGTCTGGGCGGAATGCCGCGCCCTGCAGGCATGCAGCCACCCCTCGATCCCGCAATGGCTGGGCATCGTGAACACCGCCCGCTGCGAACGAACGTCCTTTTCGGGTCTCCTTCTGGGAAGCAAGCCGTATTTCATCGTGGAAGAGCTCATGCCCGGCGCCTCGATAGCCTACTGGTTGCAGAAGGCGGGACATGTATTCAGCAGGGAAGAAATCGCACGCATTGCAGGGCAGCTCTGCGATACGATCGGCCACCTCCAGCAATGCGGCATCGTCCACGGCGACCTGCGCCCTGCAAACGTCCTCTACGACGGCGAGCGCATCTCGCTCATCGACTTCGGACTGGCACTGGATGCTCAAGATGGCACGGCCTTCTCGATAGACCGCGACGGCCTTGCCTGCGTGGTGCTTTTCATGCTCTATTCCGACCCGCAGATCATCATCCCCGGAATCGATGCGACATGGCGCGAGGAGTTGAGGATCCCCCAAGCGCTGCGCCAGTGCCTGGAGGACCTATTCGATGAGAATCACCCCTGGGAAAGCCCAAGCCAGATGAAAATCCGGCTTTTGGATGCCTTGCAAGAAAAATGAAGAAAGCGGGGATTCCCCCGCTTCTATAAGGTCCACATTACCACGAAACACACTGGAATTGCAGTCTGGCATCTTTTTCCCCGCAGGTGTAATAAGCATTGCACCGAAACGAGGAAAGGAAGCAGATGCCAAGAGAGAACACCTCCCCCAACACGGTTTTGGTCCAGCTGCACCTTGGACAGGCAGCGGGGCAAAGGCAGCTCGCCGAACTGGAGCAGGCAGGCTTGGGGTTGACACGTGCTGAAATCCAACACCTGGGGCAAGCCCGCCAAGAGGCACTCGCAAAAACCGGCAGGTTGGAATTCGGCCAGCCCGCCATCGTGCAGATCGCACGTGCCTTTTCCGCATCATCGTTCCTCTTCGAGGAGAACTGCGCCGAAACACTCGAGAGCGTACAGGAGACTTTCTACCTGCTCCGAAGCGACGTACCGAGCAACATCCCCGACGAAGAACTGATCGAAGGCATGTTCCTGGCATTCGAAGGCAGCTGCGGAGGCGATTGCGACGCACTCGCAGCCCTCAGCGCAACGGAGGTACTGGGACAACTCGCCGTCCACGACGACCGCGAGCCCGCAGATGACGAACCCTATTCCATCACCGACGACGAAGGCAGGGTGTACTCATGGAACCCCGATTCATGGGAAGACAACATCCTCGCACCCGGTTGGTCTGGGGAAAGGTGGGGTGATGACTGGGATTAGTTTCGCATCCGCATCGCCCGAAACCCCTGCGACCTCCTGCAAGGAAGGGCTGCTCGAACGCCGCGCGGGTGCGCTCTGGACGATCTTGAACCATCTGATGGAGCTGCATACCTGCGGCGGGTCTTCGTCTGTATCCCACACCGAAGCCTACGACCTGATGCAGTCGGCCTGTTTCGTATTGGGAATCGAAGATCTGCAGGATCCTGCTGCAGCGGTTCTGGACTGCGATGACCCCATGCATGCATTCCGGCAGAAGCTCGAAGAGCTCCATGGGCGCTACGACGAAGTCGAGGGGCTTTGGCGGGGTATCTGCATCGCCATGCCGTCGATCAACAATATAGCCCTGCGCGACACCCTGGCCAGTATCGGGGGCTTCCGAGCACGCTACGACACCCTATTCGCTGCCGACCAGGTTCCCTGCGACATCGACTACCCCCTTCATCGTCCCATCCCGGAATCCCTGAAAGGCTTGGATTACCTGCAGGCCTGGCTCGAAACGCTTTGGGAAGAAACGCGCTTCATCGCACGTTTCGATGCGCAGGATTGCATCGACGTGCTCGAATCATGGTGTCCCGACTACAAGGGCCTGCTCATCAACCTGTACGAGCCGATCCACGATGCCTATCGCAATGGAAAGATCACTCCGCAACGCGGATATCCACCACATCCGACCAGGGAACAAGTGTGAAATCCCCGTCTTCGTGCAGCACCACGCAATGCGGCCTTCGGTCTTTTTGAACCATATCGCGCCCTTCCAGAAACGCCGGCACCTTCGCATTGGGTATCACCACTCCGCGCAGGCATCGGCCACCTGAAAGCTCGACGGTCGCAAGCTCACCGGATTTCAGGAAGTAGAGCCAATGCCCGGAATCGGGCGCGCACGCAGTATCAGCACCCCCAACCTGGGGCACGTCGAAAGCGAAGCAGGGCGGAACCTCGGGAAGGGCACCGAAACCCATCTCATCCAGACGCGGCGCAAGCCTCTCTTTCGCATAGGGGCTCATCTGCGCCTTCAGCATGCCGGCAACACGTTCCGCCGACTTCCTGTGTGGATCGCGAAAGTCACGTCTCGCCGAGTATTCCGCCAGAGCATCGAAGAGCACGTAGGCTTCCGAGAGGTTGAGCGGCAAGGAAACCGGATGAACCGACGACCTGAAATCGCCCCGATAGCCGAATTCGGCCTGGATGCACATACCACCGATACGGATGCCGTCCTTCATGCGGGCACGGCGCTCGCCCACGGCATTCTTGGAGCAACGGAGTACGTCATGGGCGAGCGCTTCTTGGGAAATCCCCTCGTGGGAAGCAAGCAGCATCACCAAATCGGCTTCCTGCCCGCCCAGAAAGGAGTCCTTGAGCTCGTAGGCTTTCAAACCCGCGTTTCCGGGCAGCAAGCGCAAAGCCTCGAACAGATCGCACACCTGATGGTAGAGCCTCACCCTGCCCATGCCATACGGTCCCTCGGAGCTGCCGGCGTATGCTGCAAGCAGCTTGCGGAATTCCCGGCCCTCGAAAGGACAGGCCGTTATCCTTCGAAGCTGCGCGCCCGCAATGGAGCTTGCGCAAAAGCTTGCAAGCTCGCTTGCTCCGGGCATTTCGCCCGCAATGAAATCGGTCAGCTTCATAAGCCCCACCGTTCCCTTCCAGTTGAAAACCGGGGCGGCATGCCGCCCCGGTAGGATGCGCATTTCAACAGCCAGGGCATGCACCCGTCGCATACATGCCGGTTAGCAATACCCATCGGCATAGGCTTCAAGCTGGTTTTCGGGAACCAGGAACCAAGCCTCCCTCAGGCCCGCGGAAAAGGCATCGAAGTATTCCATATCAAGATACCCGCTCGGCTCTTCGAAGAGGTCTTCCTCATCCCAGTCGCTCGTATCCACATCCTTGCCATAGTCGATGCGCACGGGCCGATACGAGGCTTCGTTGGTAACTGCCAGCAAGGGGATTCCTCCCCACATGCCCAGCTCGACCTCGTCGCAATAATCGTCCTCACCGGTGCCCATGACATCGCGAATCTGATTGTACTGTTCGCGGGTAACCAGATACGCGCGGGCAAAAGCGAAACCGTCCTTATCCAGCCTCAGGAACAGACGGTTGCATTCACCTACGTGCAAACCGTAATCCAAACGAATACGCGAGCTCATCAAAGGAGCGTTCTTGTCGGTGCAGCCCTCGGATTCGAACCCGGAGATATCGCAGCGCCCTCCGCGCAGAACGGTCATGAAGTGCTCGAAGAGCATATCCTGCCCATATGCAACGTACCAGACCAGATTCCCACGTTGCTGCGCATACCTGTTATATGGCTGAAGACGCACAGGAATCTCGGAATCCACGTCGACATCATGACAGTATACGTAGGTCAAGACGGGAAGAGGGAAGCCGTTCACTATCGCAGTCACCTTGGTGAGGCGGTAGAGGGAACCTTCGCCCTCCAAGCGGTTCAATGCTTCCAGCGTGGAGTCGTCGACCATGCGGATCTCGCCCTGGACTTCGCACTCGCAGCTATTCACGTCGGAAGGCTTGATTCCCGGGAAAGATCCCAGGTCGTAGAGGGTATAGTCCTGAACCCTCGCCTCGCCCGCATAAGGCGCATGGGTAAGATAGTGCTCGTTGGACATGCCGGTCATAAGGGTGCCGTACACGAAAACAAGCGCCTTCTGCTCGAAGCCAAGCGCTTCGGCAGCTTGCATCAAGGGGAGGGCAAGGTTCTCGCCCCAGTCACCGAACAACTGGCAGTTGCGAATGCGACGCGCATACCCTTCCCCGATTTCGTCAAGGAGCTGGAAGAACTGCGGTGCGATGTCGGGATAGACGTACCGGATGGCCTGGGCACCGCATTCCGCAAACAGGATGGCATCCTCTATCTGCTGAGCCAGGGAATCATACCCATGGCCTGCGAGCTTTCGGGTGCAGCAGAATGCCAGGCCGCGGTCGAGGGCTTCCTTCACCTGGGCAACGCATCCATCCTTAAGCGCCCCATCCTTCAAAAGGGTGCGCATCAGCGCCTGGCAGCAAGCATAGCTGGGCCGATACAGATACTCGACACGTGCATCGCTGGGAATTCGATAGTCGCTCACGAAGGAGAAGCTGCCATCTTCGCGCTGGAAGTCCAGGATGTCCTGGAGGGATTGCTTCCAATCGGAGTCATTCATCGCCCCCTCGTCGCGGAAGCGAATGAGCTGTTCCATCTGCTCGTCCATCGCGCGAAGGTCGGGGCGCATCTCGCCTTCGCAATAGGGGCTTTCAATCATCAGATCGCGCTTCAGTTCCAGTGCCATGATTACCATTCCTTTCGGTCGGGAGTTTTGCCTTGCGGCTTCGATGACAGGTATTCTGCTCCCTTCCGCGATAACACTCGACCAAGCAGTGCTTGGTTATTCAGGCAACCGTCGTGCCAAAATCGAAAGCATCAGACGAACAATTCTCGATATTGAAAAACGGCAGGACAGAAACGGGAGCGGATTCACCCCGCTCCCGTTGTTTTCATCAACTGGAAAAAACCCTTCGATGCATTACGGCAGGAAAGCAGTGCAGTCCGGGCATCCCGCAATCCAGACCGATCGGCACGCGCCCCGGCGCCTATCCCGAAACCGCAGCGCACGATTCCGGCCGCTTGCGGCTGGGATCGTTCGGGAAGGAAATCTTACCCAGACAGGACCCCTGTCGAATCGAAGGCCGGGATGAAGCTCTCTTCAGCGGCACCACCTTCCTGCCAGAAGTAGTCGGCCATCCCCAGGGCGTCCATGCAATCCAATAGCTGTTCGTATTCCGCATCGTCTACGCGGCTATTCAGTTCCGGCGCCTGGTCGAACGTGCGCAATGGTGTGTACTGGTTCATGACGCTGTACAGGATGCTGTCGCCGTATTCTCCCCACAGGTAGGAAATCAGGCGCTTGGAGTCCTGCAATCTGCCGGGTAGGATCAAGTGGCGCACCACAACACCGGAAACCAGCCTCTCTTCCCCATGCCAGCTATCGAAACGCGGAGGGCCGACGCTTTCCAGCATAGCCTTCAAGGCTGCATCCGCCACTTGGAAGTAATCGGCAGCACGGGAGTACTTGAATGCCGCATCGCTTTCGCCTGCACGCCAGTACTTGAAGTCCGTGAGGTATATATCCACCAGGCCATCGAGCTCCCGGATGGTCTCCACGGTCTCGTAGCCCGAAGTATTGCAGATGAACGGCAGGTCGAAACCTTCTCGCTTGACCTGTCTGATCGAATCCGCCACGAAGGGCAGGTAGTGCGTAGGCGTGACCAGATTGATATTGGCCGCACCCTGGTCGTGCAGCTCGCGGTAGATCCCGGGCAGCCTTTCGGGCGGTACCTGCGTGCCATGGGCACCGCAGGCGATTTCGGCATTCTGGCAAAAGATGCAGCGCATGGGGCAGTTGCTGAAGAACACCGCACCGCTGCCGGCGCCAACGCTGATGGGGGGCTCTTCCCATTCATGCAGGGCGGCACGCGCGATACGCAGGGTATCGTCTGCACCGCACATTCCACGCTCGCCCGATGCCCTGTCCGCCCCGCACGCACGCGGGCACAGTCGGCACCTAGTTGGAAGACCAGTCATTTCCGTACCCTCGGAAGGGATTCGCAGGATCTTCGGGATAAGGGCTTTCGCCGAAGGACATGGCATCGAAGGCATCTACCCCATCGAAGTCCAAATGGAAGCCGTCGTCGAAACCAAGGCCTCCTGCTTCCCCGCCTTCTTCCCAAGGCTCCTCTTCGTCGTCGTGATGCCCGCAGCCGCACGCGTGATCATGGCCACCGCATTCGCATTCGTCCTCATCATCAAGTCCGTTCGAGCCGGTATCCAAGCGGATCCAATCCACCCCATAGTCCAGCGCGGTTTCGGTTTCGGCATACACCAGAGCTACCGCCGCCGCGGAAAGGCCGGCACCGCCGGCACGCGCGACCAGATCTGCAATGCACTGGACGGATTGGGACATGGGCAGGGGAAGGTTCAAGTCCTCTGCGGCAAGCTGCGCTGCGGTGATTTCGGCAAGGAAGGTTTCCAGAGTGTAGCCCGAAGCGGCCTTGAAGGCGCCTTGGAAAACCGCCTCCGAAAACGCATCCATACCGTCGGCAACCAGGCCATAGGGAGCCTGCGCGATGGAGGCCTGGGGCTTATCGGGCATGCTGTTCATCGCATTCACCAGCATCTGAGCCTCGGCGATGCCCGCTACCTTGGCACCGAGGCAAACAGATTCCGCGCACTTGGCCATTTGGGCGCACCCGGCCCCCCCGCAACGGATCACCTGCTGGGAAATACGCTCCAGGATAGCCTGCGCCTTGTCGCAGGGATCGGTTTCGCCCGCGACTCGGAACACCACATTGCCCGCATAGGCATATCCATGCTCGTCAGCGATGTCCACCAGGGAAACCGGCGCCTCTACGTAGTCGATACCGCTCAAGATGGACATAGCGAAGATCTCCTTCGCCAGGTTGGGGGTAGCGGGGCTCAGGTCGATGATCAACCTGCCTTCGCCGGCAACGGCCAATATGCCCTCTTCTTCGAAGAAGGTATCTTCGTGGATGCTCTGCCCGATGCAGTATACGAACAGAACATCCGCTTCTTCCAAGCTTTCCGCATTCCGGTAACCTGCCTGCATCAAGCTGGTTGCCAAAGGCACGCAGCCTTCGGAGTTTCCGATGAACACAAAGGATTCGGACATATTCTTATTCACCCCTCACTTTCCGTGCAATGCGATCGGCAACCGAGATCTCGTTGCGGCGATCGTGGCCCCAGAAGACCACGGCCAGCATATCGGGACCGACATGGCTGCCGATAACCGGGCCGACGCTGGACTGCAGCACGAATACGCTCTCATCGTCCTTCTTCAACCCATCGCAGAGCCGTTCGGCATCCCTCGGGCAATCGGCATTCGCGGTAATCACCTGATGGACGGGATGATTGGTGTCATGGTTCTTGGAATAGAAGGAGATAAGCTGCTTGATGCCCTTCTTACGGCCCCTCACCACACCGGTCAAAGCAAGCTTGCCATCCAGGTCGAAACCGAGCATGGGCTTCACGTCGAGCACCGCACCCGCCTTCGCAACATTGCCGGGAATACGTCCGCCGCGCTCCAGCGCGGATAGATCGTCCACCATGAACTGGGCGTTTACGAAGAAGCGGGCTTCCTTCACCCATTCCACCATCTCGGTGGCGGTCAAGCCCTTCTCGCGCTGGTTCAGTGCCTCGTAGACCAGCAGGCCCTCGGCGATGCTCGCAAGCTTCGTATCCACCACATGCAGATCTCCTTGGGGATACTCCGCCGAAAGGTTTTCCGCCAGCATCCTGCAGGTTTCGAAGGTTCCGGAAAGACCGCTGGAAAAGCCCAGATACACTGTGGGAATCCCGGATTCCAGGGCACGGCGGAAGGCATCCTCGATCACAGGCAGGGGAATCTGCGCGGTGGAAGGATAGCCCGACTTCTTGTCGCGCATCATCGCGAAGAACTGCTTAGGGGTGGTTTCGACATACATATCGTCGATGTATTCCACGCCTTCTTGGATGTAGGGGAATTTGAGGACTTCCACACCTGGCCGGTCCAGAAGCTGGTACGGCAGGTCGCAGCAGGAATCCAAGATCAGATTGCATTTTGCTTCCATCGGGGATTTCCTTCCTATTTGATATCACGTCGAGAAGCCACCAGGTCGAGCCTGCGGTGGGCGAGCCCGCACTCCAGGCCGACAGGGTAGCTGTGCGGATTGAGCATTCGCTTCTGGGTCTCGTGCACGTTCTCCAAACCCTGGCGTACACGCTCGGCGGCTGCAAGGGCATCGCGATAACAGGGCTCGAGCACCGACTTCCCATTACGGGCCAAAGGATGCAGCAGCTCCTCGAAGCGCTTCCCGGAAAGAACCTTCTGACGCAGCTGATCCATAGGATCGACGATGCGCTCCTCTCCGTTGATGGGGGCGTTCACGTCATAGACCATATCGCCTGCGATGAATCCGTCTTCGTGGTAGTAACGGCGGATGCCCAACACGCCCGGGAACGTGAGCTTCGACGAATTCTCCGCTATCTTGATACGGTCCACCCAGGGCGCGCCCTCGCCTTCCCGCGTAGCGGAAAGCTTGTACACGCCGCCCAAGGTGGGCTGATCGTAGGCCGTGGCCAGCTTGGTACCCACGCCCCAGGACATCACCTGGGCGCCTTCTTGACGGATCGAGCTGATGGTGTATTCGTCCAGATCGTTGGAAAGCACCACACCGCAATCAGTCAGACCGGCTTCATCCAATCGCTCCCTGCACATCTTCGCCAGCCAGGAAAGGTCTCCCGAATCGATGCGCACGCCGATGAGGCGCTCGCCGCGCTGCTTCATCTCCAAGCCCACGGTGATGGCGTTTTCCAAACCTTGGCGCACATCGTAGGTGTCTATCAGCAGGATGCAGTTGTTCGGGAAGGCCTGGGCATAGGCCCTGAATGCCTCGAGCTCGCTTTCGAATGCCATGACCCAGGAATGGGCATGCGTCCCGGAAACGGGCAAGCCGAACATCTTGCCTGCAAGCACGTTGCTGGTAGAAGAGCAGCCGCCCACAACCGCGGCACGGCTGGCCCAGACGCCGCCAGCATATCCCTGGGCGCGGCGCAGGCCGAATTCGGCGACGGGGCTTTCGGCCGCCAGGCACACGCGTGCCGCCTTGGTGGCGATAAGGGTTTCGAAGTTCACGCAGTTCAGAAGCGCGGTTTCCAGAAGCTGGCACTGCATGATAGGACCGGTAACGCGCACCAGGGGCTCGTTGGGGAACACCACCGTGCCCTCGTGGACCGCATCGATGTCCACGCTCAGGCGCAATTCGGCCAACCATTCCAGGAATTCGGGCTCGAACAGCGCACCGCCGCCCGGCGCCTTCAGGCCCGCCAGGTATTCGCAATCCTCAGCCGAAAAGCAGAAGCTATCGACCAGTTCTGCCAGCTGGGCCAAACCGCATGCGATGGAATACCCGCCGCTGAAAGGATTTTCACGGAAGTACATATGGAAGCAGGCCTGGTCTTCGGAAAGGCCGGTCTTCCAATAACCCTGCGCCATGGTGAGCTGGTACAGGTCGGTGAGAAGCGCGAAATCAGGATCCATTGCCATTTCCTCCTGTCTTATGGCTGCGACGGCGCGTCCGGCGGTGCTGATGCTGCGCGGGCGGCTGCTTATCGAGGTTCTTGGGGGGCTTTGCGGAAACCGCATCGGGACGGGTCGCCTGCAGGCCGCTCGACTTCTGGCCGGGACGGACAGCCGCACGCTTGCGCTGGATCTGCGCCTTCTGGTTGCTGACCTTTTCCTTGCGCTGCTTGCTCTTCGCCGCGGATTGGGCCTGCTCGATGGCGATGTCGTTGCTCACCCTGCGCGGAGCACGGCGGCGCCGGGCGCCTGCGCGCTGGCCTTCTTGGCCGGCTGCGACGGACCTGCTGCCCTCGTTGATCTTCGCCATCGTGGCTTCCCTGGCCGCAGATGCCTTCGCGGAAGGCTGCTTGGCGCGGTCGGGACGCTTCTGCCCTGACCTTTTGGGGTTGGCAGCCTGACCCTGGGACGGGGATGCGGCACCCGAAGCCTGCCCGGAACGCTTTTCCTGCGCGCTGCCGACAGCCTGGGACGAGGTCTCGATGCGCTTGGAGCGGCGACGGCGCACCCTACGGCCCCCTGCTTTCTGCTCGAGCTCCTGCGCTTCCTGCTTGACGGGGGCACTGCGGCGGGCTTCGGGAGTTGCCAGCTTATCGTCCCTCGTAAACGCAGAGGTGTCGAACAGGCCCGTGATAACGCCCTCGAAGGGATCGGGATCGTAGTATTGCAGGAAGTCCTCGCCGATGCTGTTGGGCCTGGTCGCACCTTCGGGGGCTTCATCCATTGCGGAAAGCGGGAAGGTCACGTTCTTTCCGTCTTCTTCCATACGCACCTTGACGCGTTCACGGGGAACATCGAGTTCGACGACCTTGGCCGCTCCCTTGGGGGTCTGGATCTTCGCATTCACCTTGGGCGCACGGGACTTGAATTCCTTGTAGGCCTCGTATTCGTAGCGAAGGCAGCACATCAGGCGCCCGCAGACGCCGGAGATCTTCTGCGGATTCAGGGAAAGGTCCTGCTCCTTCGCCATGCGGATGGAAACAGGGCAGAATTCCCCGCCCAACCTGCGGCAGCACAGTTCCTGGCCGCAGTGGCCCAAACCGCCCACAAGCCGTGCCTCGTCGCGCACGCCGATCTGGCGCATATCCACGCGGATATGGAATTCGGCGGCAAGCTTGCGGACCAGCTCGCGGAAGTCGATACGGTCTTCGGCCTCGAAATAGAAGATGGCCTTATCCCCATCGAAGAGGTATTCCACCATGACGGGGTGCATTTCCTCATTGGATTCGGCCGCCATGCGCTTGAACACGGGAAGCGCATCCTTGCTCATCTGGCGCAGCTCCTCGGCGCGTTCGATGTCCTCCTGGGTCGCCACACGCAGTACCGGTTTCAGGCACTTCAACTTCGCGACGGCTTCTTCGGACACCTCGCAGATATCGTCTGCATAGCCGAATTCGGTTCCCCTTTCGGTCGATACGATAACGCAATCGCCATCGTGGATTTCCAAGCCGTTAGGGTCGAACCAGAGGGTTTTGGGATTATTTTGCAGCGTGACCGGTGCAATGCGTACCATACAGTACCTCTCTAGTCTGGAACAGCAGCACATCGAAGCAGGTTTCCGGGGAAACGTTCGCCGCGATTGCCGCGTCGGTTTCGTCGACCGCCATGAGGGCGCGCGCCACGCATGCGGCGTCCGTCAGTTCGGCGGCATCCATAATCCCCCGCCTGGCATCCTCGTTGATGACCAGCTGGGGCGCATTCCCGCACACCATCAGCACATCGCGCAGCCACGAGCGGATGATGGCGGTGATCTGATTCAATGATTCGGTCGTCTTCGCCGCAAGGGCGCGCTTGTGGCGCATCTCGATCTGGCGAAGGGCTGATTTGGCCATGAAGTCGGCGGAAGCGGCAAGCTCTTCCTCCTGTGCGGCGCGCACCAGATCGAGCGGCGCCTTGGCGCGGTTGAGCAGCTCCTGCACATAACCCAGCACATCCAAGTCGTCCGCATTGCGCAGAAGCTCCATGACCTCGATGACGCGGGCGCGGAAGGCGAATCGCTCGGTGCTCTTCACGAATTCCATGGCCCTTGTAAGCGATCCCCCGCACGCCTGGATGGCTGCCGCCGCCTCCATGCGCGAGGCGCCGGTATTCTGCGAGACGATGCCGCAAGCCTCCGAAACGGGGATCTGGCGGAAGGGAACCGCCTGGCAGCGCGACACGATGGTGGGAAGCACGCTTTCCAAGGTGCGCCCCAGCATGATGATCACCACGCCCGCAGGGGGCTCCTCCAAGGTTTTCAGGAAAGCATTGGCCGCCTGGGTTCCCAGAAGATCCGCACGGTCGATGATGTAGACCTTCGACTTGGCTTGGATGGGGGCCAAATCCACATCAGCGACGATTTCGCGCACCTGCTCGACCAGATAACCCGAAGCCCCTTCCGGGAAGTAGTAGTGCACGTCAGGATGGGTACGGCGCACGACGCGCTTGCAGGCATCGCATCCATCGCAGCCGCCCTTCTCGCAGATCACTGCCTGTGCCAAGGCGTATGCCGCTTGGGTCTTGTTCGAGCCGGCAGGACCCGTAAAGAGATAGGCATGGCCGACCCGTCCGCCTTGCACTGCAGAGCGCAGGAAACGGCGCACCTGGGGCTGGCCTAAGATACCGTCGAACACATCGGGCATGCTACTGCTCCTGCTTTTCGTTCGGACGTTTGCCATGGTAGAACTCCACCCCGTCGAAGAAGGCATCATCGAAGGGCAGGTTTTCGGGATCCCAGCCGAAGAGGTCGGCAAGGGACGAAAAGACGCAGCGGGCCGTTTGGGGCTTGGGCTGCGAGGAGTCGACCACGCGGACGCGTTCGGGGCAGGATGCGGCGATTTCGTCGAATCCCCTGTTCACATCGGTATGGAAGCGACCCCCCTGGCATTCCATGCGGTCCGCCGAATGGCGCGTCGCCCTCTGCAGCCCCACCTGGACGCAATCGGACGCGCGCATGAGCACAGTGCGCTGGGGATAGACCCCCTGGCAGGCGAATTCGTTCGCCGCCCTTATGAAATCCAGCGAAAGGCCGCGGCCGTAGCCTTGATAGGCAAGCGTGGAATCGCAGAAGCGGTCGCAGAGCACCACCGCACCCCGCTCGAGCGCCGGGGCGATCTGCTCGCGGACCAGCTGGGCACGCGCCGCCTCGAAGATCAGCAGCTCCGACTGGTCGGAAAGGCCCTCGCTACCCGCATCGAGCACGATGGCACGCAGCGCTTCGCCCGCGGCAGTGCCACCCGGCTCGCGGACGCGCAGCACCTCGGCGCCCTGGGATTGCAGGGCATCCGCAAGGAAGCTGATATGGGTGGTTTTCCCTGCGCCTTCCCCACCTTCGAAGGTGATGAACACGCCGGGTCGTGCAGACTGGGTCAAAGCGCCTTCCTATCGAACGGCATCGCATGCGATGCAGCGGAATCGTTACATACAGGCCATCCGATTTGCCGCGAAAAAGCGCACAGCAAAACGCACGGAGCCCGCATATTCCGATAACAATACCCCAAAGCAGGCATCTTATTCACCCACGAGGCCGATAGTCGTAGCTTCTGCACTTAAAAAGCAGCTGAAACCTTACCCTGACGCAACCGAAACGCCCGCCGGATCGGCGGGCGCAGTCGTTACGGGAATGGCAGCGATTCGCTCGACGGCAGCTACGCCTTGTCGATGACCAGGACGTCGCAATCCATGTTGCGCACCAGATAGGTGCTCACACTGCCGACGAATGCATAGCGCAGGCCGGAGAAGCCTCGCTTGCAGCAGATGACCAGATCGGGCTCGAACTGCTCGGCAAGCACATTGCCCAGGGTCTCGGGCAGGCCGCCCGCAACCACCTTCAAGGTCACGGACTTGATGTTGGGATCGTCTTCCGCCTTCTGGATCAGGTCGCCGATAGCTTCTTCGATCTGACCTTTCACCTTCAGCGCCAGAAGATCCATGTCGGCCTTGCTCGCCTCGGATGCCACGGCATCGACCACATGGCCCAGGAACAGGTCGGCATGGTTGGCAGAAGCCAGCTCGATCGCCCTTTCGCACACCTTGCGCTGGGATTCTCCACCATCGATTGCCGCGAAGATACGCTCATACGTGGACATAGGATGTCTCCTTTCGTTTCCCTCTTAGCAGGGATTCTATCACGAGTGGGCTATTTGTCCTTCGCAGCAGATTTGGCCTTCGAAGCCGCCTTCTTCGCGGGGGCCTTGCGCTTGGCAGGGGCCTTCTTTCCCGACGCCTTCGCCTTGGCGCGTTCTTCTGCCTTACGGGCCTTCTCTTCCGCCTCGATGGCCTTCCCGGGGCAATCATAGTTGGGGCAGAGCTTCCAGGGCCCGCGATTGGTGGTGACCACCACCAAGGGGGCACTGCAATACTCGCACACCTCACCGGCAGCTTCCAGCTTGCCGTACTGGGGCAAGGGGTAGCGCGTGGCACACTCGTCGAAGTTCTCGCACGTAACCGAACGCTTCAGGGTACGCGGGTTCTTGCGGGCGACCATCTTCGATTCGACACCGCGCTCCTTGCACACCGGGCAGATGCCCACCACTACGTCAGGTTCCTTGTTGGTGGGGCATTCCGGATCGATGCACTGCATGTGCGGCTTGCTTCTGAAGGGCGTGACCTTGATCTGCGGCATCCCGCATACCGGACAGGGCGTTTCGGTTGATTCCACCTTCCCCTTGGGCAGCGGATAGGTGACATCGCAATCGGGCCAACCCGCACAGCCGATGAACATCGAACGGGTCTTCTGGGACGCACGCAACTGCAGGTCCTTGCCGCACTTGGGACACTTTCCCACGTAGGCATCTGCAGCGACCGCATCCGCCAGCGCATCCTTCACCTCTTCGGAATGGGGAAGCAGCTCCGCCAGCTGGTCCGAAAGCAGGTTGCGGCTGTGCATGACCACTTCGTCCTTGCTGACCTTTCCCTGGGCGATGCTATCCATCTCGCGCTCGAGCTGCGCGGTCATGTCGGGTGTGGTCACATGGGGCGCGAAGGAACCCAGCGCATCGCAGACCGCCATACCCAGCGCCGAAGGCTCGATAGGCTCGTTCTGCACATACTTCACGGTATACAGGCGCTCGATGATGCTATGGCGCGTCGACTTGGTGCCCAAGCCGCGCTTTTCCATTTCCTGGATGAGCTTGCCCTGGGAATACCTTGCCGGCGGTTCGGTCTGCTTCTTCGTCAGGGTTGCGCCCTTGAAGTCGATCTCGGAGCCTTCCACCAAGGCGGGCAGCTGCTCGTCCTTCTTCTGGCCGTAAGGGTAGATCTCGCGGAAACCGGACTTCACCAGCACGTCTCCGCGCGCGATGAAGGTCTCGCCGTTCACGTTCAGGCCCACCTTGGTGCCCTCGATGGTTGCGGGACCGGAAAGAGTCGCCAGGAAACGGCGCGCGATCAGGTTGTAGAGCTTATATGCGGAGGCATCCAAGGTATCGGGGGTCGCCGCATTGGTGGGATGGATGGGCGGATGGTCGGTAGTTTCCTGCTTGCCGCGGGTTGCATGCAAGGGACCGCCCGCAAGCAGCTTCTTGCAGTAGGGGGCGTATGCCGGATTGCCCGCCAGCTTCTTCACGGTTGCCGCCAGGTCCAGCGATGCAGGATAGACCGTGTTGTCAACGCGCGGATAGCTGATGTAACCGTCCATGTACAGGCTTTCGGCGATGCGCATGGTACGCGCAGGGGAAATGCCCTCGGCAGATGCCGCGGCCATCAACGAAGTGGTATTGAAGGGCGCGGGGGGCTGCTGGGTGCGCGTGCGCTTCTCGATGCTTGCGACCAGGGCGCGGCTTTGGCCCTGGACACGCTCCATGACCGCCTTGGCGCTGGCTTCATCTTTGAAGCGCGCAGTCGAATGGGGGGCGCTGAACTCCATTTCGGAATCGTCGAACTCGCCTTTGATCACCCAGTAGTCTTCGGGGACGAAGGCCAGGCGCTCGCGCTCGCGTTCCACGATGAGTGCGAGCGTGGGCGTCTGCACCCTGCCGGCACTGCGCACATTGCCGTATCCGGCGAATTTCACCAAGGTGAGATAGCGGGTCAGGGCAGCACCCCAGATCAAGTCGATGTCCTGCCTGGAGCGTCCCGCACTCGCCAGATCCATGTCCATATCCACCAGATTCTGGAAGGCATGGTTGATCTCCTGCTTGGTGATTGCGGAATAACGCGCACGGGAAACGGGCGCGGTTTCGTTTGCCTGGCGGATGCACGAGAGCGCATCGGCACCGATCAGCTCTCCCTCGCGGTCGAAGTCGGTCGCAATCACGATGCTGTCCGCCTTCTTTGCCAGATTCTTGAGCGAACGGATGATGTCCTTCTCCTTCGGCAGTTTCTCGATAGGCGCATAAACCAGATACGGCAGCGAATCCATCTTCCACGCTGAAAGCTCGACACCGTCTTCGGTGAAGGGCTTCTTTTTCTTGAAGGGGGGTTTGGGCAGGCTGCTAGGGATATCGGCTGGGATCATTTCTCCGTTTGCATCGACGGCAGCCCAACCACCGCGCTTACGATACACCAGATGGGGAGCGAAATTCGGTTCGAGGATATGGCCGCGCAGGCCGATGGTGACCCATTCTTCCCCATCGCATTGAAAACGGTAGACAGGCGTGGAGTACACCTTGTCCGCTTTAGGCTTACCCGTTCCCAGAAGCTCTGCAATCTTCTGGGCGGCGATATTCTTCTCGGTAACAACAAGCTTCACGCGAAAACCTCCCTAGCATGAAAACGCGTGATCTACCCTGGAGGGTGGCAACGGATACAACAGAATACAGCATTCTACTGATTAGGGGACGACATCTTCCGCCTTACGGGAAGCTTGCAGATGCCAATAATTGAAGCATTCGCGGATTATCGGAAATCCAAATGGATTCGAGCACACGTGGCGCTATCCTGATTGCGTCGAAACAAACCCCTCCAGAGAAAGCAGCTAGGATGAGGCGAGCATTGCTTGTTGGCGTTCTTTCCGTTCTCGTGATCGTTCCCGCATCGGTGGGAGTCTATATGTTCGCATTCGGTGAAGAAGCGCAACCCCAAGAGCAATACTCCTCTCCCGCCAAGAAAGTGGTCACCGATTTCGTCTCCATGGATTCCGACCCCGAGACGCTTAACCCCAGCGATGTCTACAATGCCCGCAAATCCAAATCCCAGCTGAACGATGCGCTCGTCGCCAATGTAGACACCATCGCCGAACGAACCGGCAGCAGCAGCGAAGAAGTCGCTGCCGCTGTTGAAGATATGGGCATCACGGACTGGGAATCCACTTCATTGCCCGAAACGGCCGCCGAAGAAAAGTGCTTCGAAATGGAGTTGGACGGAAACGTCGCCACCATCACCACGTATTCCTATCCCGACGACGAATACGTCACGATTGCCAGCGAGGACTGCACCCTCACCTTGCGCGGCCCCGATGAAGCAGGTAGCGATTTGGCCGAACTCGCCGCCGCATAGGCGAAAAGCGTCCCGCCTTTCCCGGATAAAGCTCGTTTGCCAAGCGTATCCAAGGGTATACGCACGCTTATTTCCTCCTTGCATGAATCCCGCACCCGTTTCTCGCACCAAGCCGGGATCATGCGCCCCCTTCCCCGCTCAGCGCTCCGCAGCCGCCTTCACCCTTGACGAATCCCATGCATGGTCGCACCATTGGACATGTGCATCTGGGAGGAGGCCCTATAGGAGGAACATACAGTGAGCGACACGAACGAATGCCTCGTGTGCCAAGCCCCTATCGAATACATCGATGCAGAAGAACAGATGGAATGCTTCATGTGCCACAAGACCGAAGGCAGCAAGTGCCGTTGCGTCAATGGCCACTTCGTATGCAATGAATGCCATTCCAAAGGCATGGACCAGATGTTCAAGGTATGCCTGAACCACCAGTCCAAAAACCCCTTTACCGTCTTAGATGACCTGATGAACATGGACTGTTGCCATATGAACGGTCCGGAACACCACGTCTTCCTTTCCGCCGCGCTTCTGACAGCGTACAAGAACGCGGGAGGCGATATCGACCTGGAAGAGGCGCTGAAGGAAAGCTACGTACGCGGCTCGAAGGTACCCGGCGGCACCTGCGGCTTCTGGGGAACTTGCGGTGCTGCGGTTTCCTCGGGCCAGTTCGTATCCATCGTGACCAAATCCAACCCCTTGGCCGATGAGCCCTGGGGGCTCTGCAACAAGATGACCGCCAACAGCCTTTCGGCCATCGCCGATGTGGGTGGACCACGTTGCTGTAAGCGCAATTGCTGGCTTTCGATTTATCAGGCGATCGGCTTCGCCAAAGAGAATCTGGGCGTGGAAATGGAAGCCGAAAAGGTGATTACCTGCAACCATATCCCCGAAAACAAGCAGTGCATCGGCAAGCGCTGCCCCTTCGCGCCCGTTAACGCACGCAAGGAAATGCAAAAGCCGGAAAGCCTGGAAAAGGGAGAATGACAGAACGCCGCCTAACTTCAGGAGAAGCACGAGTCCCAGGCCGGCATGCCGTCCGCAGGACGGCGCGCTTCGGCCCATCCGCGCGGGATTCGGCGTTTCATGCACCCTCCCCGCGCCGTAACATCTTTGCCTTGATAGAGGATTCCCGTTGCAGGCGGGAATCCTCTCTTTTCACCTGAAAGGGAAGGCTTCTTGTGCCTATCCGCATCACCATTCGCTCAACACTTGACGAAAGAACCTCTCGGATGGTATATCGGGCGACAGGACCCCACGAGCAAAGGAACGTCATGCCCGCCAACGACACCGACGAATGCCTCGTCTGCAAACAGCCGCTCGAATACCTCGAGCGGGAAGAGGAAATGGAATGCATGCTCTGCCATAAGAAGGAAGGCAGCAGGACACGCTGTATCGACGGCCATTTCGTATGCGACGAATGCCACACGAAAGGCATAGGCCAACTGTTCGCCGTCTGCATGGCCCACAGCTCCGCAAACCCCTTCACCATCATGAACGAGCTGATGGACCTGGAGTGCTGCCATATGCACGGTCCCGAGCACCACGTATTCGTGAACTGCGCGCTTTTGACTGCATACAGGAATGCGGGAGGCGATATCGATTTGGAAGAGGCCCTGAAGGAAGGGTTTTCCAGGGGAAGGAAGCTGCCCGGCGGCACCTGCGGGTATTGGGGTGCATGCGGGGCGGCGATTTCGTCCGGCCAGTTCATCTCCATCGTCACCAAATCCACTCCCTTGGCGAACGAGGCCTGGGGGCTTTCGAACCTTATGACCTCGAAAAGCCTCCGATTCCTGGGAGAGCTTGGCGGCCCGCGCTGCTGCAAGCGCAATTCCTATCTTTCCATCAAAGCCGCAATCGAGTTCGCGAAAGAACACCTGGGCGTCGAAATGGAAGGCACCGAAGACCTCGCATGCACCCATTTCGCCGAAAACAAGCAGTGCATCGGCGAGCGCTGTCCCTTCAACCCCGTAAACACCGATAAGTAGAGCATCCACCGCATCCGCGCGGAAACGGAAGCATCTACACACCCAAGCGGTCCTGCGCCTCTTCCCGCTCCAAAACCAGCTGCATGGCCTTGATGGCGCATTCGATCTGACCGTCATCGGGTTCGCGCGTGGTCAGGTACTGCATCTGCATACCCGGCCACAGGATCAGTTTCACAAGCGGGTTTTCTGGATGGCTGCCCGCCCATTTCACCGTGATCTCGTAGCTGACGCCGGCGATAACCGGCATGAGCACGATACGCACGAGGATGACGAGCGTCAGCTTCAAAACGGAATCAGTCACACCCCAGGCGACGATAAGCGACTTGATAGGGACCACGGTGTACACCACGATTGCGATGACCATCACCATGATCAGGAAGGCTGTGCCGCAGCGCACGTGCAAGCGCGGAAAACTCCGTGCGTTTTCGGGAGTCAAGGGCAATCCGTGCTCGTAGCAATGGATGGCCTTATGCTCCGCTCCGTGATAGCCGAACATACGCTTGATTTCGCCCATCCTGCCGATAAGCCAGATATAGAACACGAATACGGCAACGCGCAGCAGGCCATCCACGATATTCCAGAGCAGGGTCGCCGAATCGTATTCCCCGACCAACAGATTGGTCAGAAGCGCCGGCGCCACGATGAACAGCACCACGCCCAGCACCAGGCCGAAGACCATCGATACCGCCATTGCACCCTTGCCGAAAGCATCGGATCCGCCTTCGCGATCGGCCTGCCCTTCCTCTTCATCATCGAAGGCATGCTCCGCTGCAATCTCCAGTGCCTTGAAACCCAGCATGAGCGATTCGACGAAGGCAGTGCATCCTCGGATGATGGGAAGGCGCAGCCATTTGTTCTTATCCTTGCCGCTGGCCAGATCATGCTCTTCCAGATAGATGTCGCCCGTTGGCTCGCGGACCGCAACCCCCCAATTGAGCTTCCCGCGCATCATGACCCCCTCGAGCAGCGCCTGACCGCCTACATGGGTTTTCCGGGCGCCGTCTTCGGAAAACGCCCTGGAGAAATCGGATTCGCGCTTCTGCACGGTCAGTTCCTCTCGACACGGGGATAAGGCTTGCCGCAGCTCATCTTGCCTTCGGGGCAATACCCCCTCACGCAGGGAGCGCCCGCATCCTTGAAGATGAAGGGAGCAGTAGGCGAGGCAAGCTCCAACATGCGATGGGCGAGCTCGCGGATTTCCCACTGCGCCCTGTTGCAGCAACGCACCTCGAAGAAATGCAGCAGCTCGCGCACGTTCATGGTGATAACGATCTTCGTTTCGGCGGCGTTGGGAAGCAGGTAACGCGCATCTTCGGCAGGGATCCCCGCGGCGATCAGCTGCTCGTACGCCTGCTCGCAATGTTCGATCGCTTGCTCGAACACTTTCAGCGCCTGTTCGTTGCCGGCGATGGTATGGGGCGTCACCACGGGCACCCCGTCGGCGAACTTCACGTAGCGCTGTGACTGCTGGTTGTAGCTGGCCAGGCGATGACGGACCAGCTGATGGGTGAGGGCGCGGGATACGCCTTCGACCGCAAAGGTATAGCTCGCATGCTCCAAGGTAGAGAAATGGCCGCTTTGCATGATGGTTGAAAGCACTTTGTAAACACGCTCTTCGGACATGGTCTCCATCAACTCGGAAGCACCGACTGGCGCATAGCACAAGCGCGCCGCCGTTGCGATGGCCCGCTCCGGATCGGGCGTATGGTAGAGAAGCTCGACGTTCATGCACGCATTCCTTTCGTTTCCTGATAAAAAGCAGGCCACCCCGACAGGCGACCCTCATTTTCCATCGAACATAGTAACCGATGCGGCAACGCAGCGTCCCGATGCCACAAAGGGAGCACGACTCCGTACGGCAAGCGACAATCGACGTCCGCTGAAGGCATCCACATGCAAGACCCCGGGCACAGCCATTCACGTGAATCGGCGCAGGAAGCCCCGTATCGACTACAATGTGCCTGCCCGCTTCAAACAAGAGAAGGAAGAAGCCATGAGCACCCATGACACTCCCAGTATCCTGCAAAGCCGGGATTGGGACGAAGAGTACCGAAGAATAGCGAACATCCCTGAAATCCCCTCGGACAGCAGTGCCTGGGATGCACGCGCAGCCAGCTTCACCGTGAAGGATGCGCCGAGTGCATACGTGCATGACTTCCTCAGGCTTGCCAACCTGCACCCCGGCGAATCCGTTCTGGATATGGGATGCGGCGCCGGGCACTTGGCCATACCGCTCGCCCAAGCCGGGCATATGGTGATCGCAGCGGATTTCAGCAAGGGAATGCTCGGGCAGCTGCGCCGCGCAATGGAATCGCGGCAGCTGGATGGCATCGATGTGAAGAAGATGGCCTGGGAAGACGATTGGGACGAATTCGGCGTGGGCGAATCCTGCGTCGATGCCGTGATCGCCTCGCGTTCGATTGCGACCTCATCAAGCTTGGAACAGCATGTGCACAAGATGAGCCGCGCCGCCCGCAGGCTCTGCTGCGCCACGGTGAGCATCGGCACCACCCCGCGCATCGACAGCCGCATCATCGGCATCTGCAGCATGGAAGAGCGCGGGCTGCGCACCCATCAATACCTTCTGAATATCCTGATCAACCTGGGATACCAACCCACCTGCAACTACATCTCGAGCGCACGCGATTGCGGCTATGACAGCTTCCAGCAAGCGCAGGAAGACTACCGGGCCATGCTGCTGCGCTGCATCGAAGAACAAGCGTGGGACTTGGAAGACGAAACCCGGGACTTGGCGCGCTTCCACGGATTGCTCGATGAATGGCTTTCGGAAATGCTCGTGGAAAACACCGAACCCACCCCTGAATGCCCCGGTAAGCTGAAACTGAAGGAAGCACGGATATCCACCTGGGCTTTCATCGCATGGAGCCCGGAGATGGGTCGCATCCCGCAATAGGAGGAAGGTTCGCGGCAGGTCGCGGTTTCCGCACAGAAACCGGAAAAGACGCGCCCACCCAGGTCGACACCCTTCCCCGAACCGCTGCAAATTGTGAAACCTTCACTGAAAATAATCAGCTCTTCGGGGGTTTCTATAGGTTGCTACCGAATACGGGGCAGATGAAAATCCCAGGTAGATGCAGGGGGAGCGGGTAAGATTTTCGTGTCCGGAAAACCAGCCTCGCCCAAGGTAACATGTGTCAATGTTTCGGACACGAGATTGCGAGATCCTAGGCCGCCATCGGAAGGTTTTCCGGTTCGAGCACCGTCCGCCTAGAGAAATCGTCCATGACACGGCCCGGTATCCTGCAACCGATGAAGGAATGGGGCCGACACATGTTGTAATAGGACTCGATGAACCCCGCAAGGGCGCGCCTTGCATCGACCCTCGTGGCAAACGATTCACGGTAGCACATCTCATTCCTGAGCGTTGCGGAGAACGATTTGACAACCCCATCGTCATGGCAGTTGCCGGTGCGGCTGCAGGACAAGCGCACGTCGTTGGCCGTCGCCCATTCCGCAGGCGCCCGTTTCACGTGCGCTTTCTCCTGCTACCGCAGCCGCTCACCCCGAGGGCGCCAGCCATCAACCTTCAATCCCTAGAACCCTTGAGGAGGCTCCTTCCCAGGATACAGGCTGGGGTATCTCTCGATGGAGTTGATGGTCTTCAGGGCGAAGGATGCCATCTCCGGCAGCTTGACGGGGTTCACCTTGGGAACGTCCCGCATGGTCAGATCGCCCTCGATGCCCTGGATTTTCTTCACCTGCGCGATCACGTACCTGATGTCGTAGAAGGTGGAGGCCACCTCCAGGGGCTTCTTCTCCACCCCGGTGAGGGCGTAGGCCGCGTACAGCCCCGTACGGCAGGATGTCTCCACCGTGAATACCGCGTCCTCCGGGGTCTCGACGTACTGGCCTATGAATGCCAGGTTCTCACACCCCTCCGGCACCACCTTCGGCCTGTCGCTGCGCCTGCGTGGCATGAACTGGCTGGTGATGTAGGGCATCATGCAGGTGGACATGTACGTGCTCCTGACCATGCCGTCATACAGGTCCAACATGTCGAAGTGGTACAGCAGCTCCAGCAGAATCTCGTTTCCAGTGCACTCGCACATGGGCTTGGCCACGTAGTTGCCCGGGCGCTCGCCCCACAAACCGTAGCCCCATCCCACCTGCACGTTCTCCGGCTGGTCGGGGAAGTAGGGGTTGTGGTAGGCGATGTAGGAGATGTCCCAGTTCGACTCTGGAAAGGTGATGACCCCGTTGGTGCCGATGGACCTTCCCGAAGCCTCCTCGATACGACGGTAGAACTCTGGAAAATCGGTGATGGTGGGGAAGAAGGACATCCACTTAGTGCGGTCGATGTCGCTGATGAAGGTTTCGGGACGGCCGAACTTCTCATTACGCGCTGCGAGCTTCTCCCACACGGTGAACAGGCCCCTGTCGTCCGTACGCCGGTCGGTCTTCGCCACCGTCACGTTATCGCCGAAGCTAGAGTTGGTGACCATGGACCCGTTGGTGAAGAACACCATGTTCTGGCGGCCTACCTCGATGGTCTCCTCCTTTCCACTTCGCACGACGCGAATGCCCTCCGCCACCGTGTCGTCGGCATTCATGAGGATCTCCTTCACCTTGCAGCCCCGGACAATGCGCACTCCCTTACCCTCCAGCCAGGCGATCATAGGCCTGATGATGGCGTCGTACTCGTTCATGTCCGTATGCAGGATGCCGTGCTCGTAGTCGCTTTCCGGCATGAAGTGGGTGAACCGGCGGAAATACCGCTTGGCCTCGATTGCGCTGTGATAGGTCTTGAAGGCCAGCATGTTGTGGAAAGTCTGCCACAGGTTCGTGCGGAAGAAGCTGGCGGGAAACACGTCCTCGATCGCCTTGCCCTCCAGCTCCGTCTCGTCGCAGAACAGGATTCTCATCATGGCTTCGGTGCACTCCTCGTCCATGGAGAAGTCGTGGCAGTCGATGGGCTTTCCCTTCACCACCAAGCGATACTCGTTGTGCAGGGGGTACTTGTAGTTGAACTCCCACACCTCATCCAACACAGTACGGCCAGGGTTGCGCAGGGAGGGTATTCTTGAGCAAAGATCCCACAGGCATTCCATGTTGGGCTCCAGCTCCCGCTCGCCCCGGCACAGGTAGCCGTCGGAATAGGTGCCGGTGCCATCCATGGATCCTCCGATGTCCTCGGATGCCTCCAAGACATGCACATTCTCGCCGGGCATGTGGATATCGTCTACCAGGTAAGCCGCCGCAGAGAGGCCCGCCATGCCCGAGCCGATGATATAGGCCCGACGTTCTTCGATTCCCTCAGGGGCCTTCGCATTGTATTTCAGATCATAGATTCTCACGGCTTCACCTACCTGTTCTCCCAGCGCTCCGGATACAAAGGCGGCACTCCGGCGATGCCTCCGCCCAGCATGTAGGCCTTCCTATTCTCGATCCCCTCCGGCTTCGTCGGGTTGACCCTGTCGTAATTCCGCATCGTAACCTCTTTCTGCACATCAGGCTTCAACCTTCGCGCCCTTAAGCAAAAAGGCGCCTTCCTCAGTGAAAAGATGGAGAGATATCCCTTGCTCGTCGATGAATCCCCAACCTTGGAATCGTGTATCGCTCATGAGGGTTCTCAGGTTCCCCTCAACCCGGCAGTTGCCCGTGGCGTCCACGGATCCCCTAACCTCCGTCGTCTGTTCGAGAATGAACAAGGTTCCCATCAGGCGGCCATCGTCGATGTCAAGCTCCATGCTTCCTTCGCGAACGCCCAAGGGAACTAGAAGCGTCACGTCGTATCGGATCATCGGCTCATCTCCCCCTCTCTCCTCTGGCATAAGTGTGGGCTCGGGACGAAGCGAAAAACATAGACAACCATGGGCCTGGTGTTCGTTTACAGACAATCGCACCCACATTGACCAAGATAAAGGCGAAGGAGAAAACCAGACATTCGCTAGCTGTTTAACTGTTGCGAGGGTCCTTCCCCGTTGACATAATGGAAAGGGCTGCCTGGAGAAAGGACCGACCATGGGCATCTCACGAGCCACGCAACGCACAAAACTCGCCTTCTCTCAGGCGCTCAAGAGCGCCATGGCCACCAAGCCCCTGTCCAAGATCACCGTCAGCCAGCTGGTGCGGCACTGCGGCGTGAATCGCAACACCTTCTACTACCACTTCGAGGACATCTACGACCTGCTGCGGTGGACCCTGGAGCAGGAGACCGTGGAGACGATGCGCAGAATCGACCTGCTGGTTAGCACCCGGGAAGCCTTTCAGTTCATGGTGGGGTACGTGAGGGAGAACCGGGCCATGCTGGCCAGCGCCTACGAGACCCTGGGCTACGACACGGTGAAGCGGTTCTTCAGGGCCGACTTCCACGCCATCGTCAAGGGCGTGTTCCAGCAGATAGACTGTCGCCGCGGAAAATCCCTGCCCCCGCAGGGTATGGAGTTCGTGTGCATGTTCTTCGAGGAGGCTCTGTCCGGGTGCATGATCAACGCCATCATCGAGCCGAGCTGCTGGACCGACGAGGAGACGGTAGAGTACCTGACGCTCATTTTCAACGGGTCTGTGGCGCAGCTCATGTCCTCATGAATCTCACAAGCAGAAGCGGATGCATGTCTTGCGGATGGCCTTAACTTCGTTACGAAAACCTCCGCTCGACCTTTTTCTCATGAATGCGAATGCGGGAACTGACGAACGGCATTGGGTTCAAAATCAGACGAATCACCGGAAGACTTACTTGCAACCCAACCCCAAGGATAGAAAGGGTTTAATCGCTTCACTGCCTGCACAAGTTCACCTAACAAGCATCTCCTTCTTAAGTAATAGCAAAGGATGTAAGAAGGGTGCTTTTCTAGTCCTTTTTTCTGTATTCTCGTCAGTCCAATCCCTCGAAAGGTAAGAAGGCCGCCGCACGTCAGAAAATCTTACGCGTGTTGGCGAACATCCACGCTTTGTCTTCTCTGATACCGCACTTCTTCAGCATCTTGAAGCGGGTTCGCACCTTCTTCCACTGCTTCCAATAGCATATGCGAATACGCCTTCGCATATGCTCGTCTATTCATTACAGCAATTTCCTCATGTCTGCCGCCTACTTGCCCTCCCTAACTTGGCAGATGAGCCCGTCAACGTGCTCCTTGAAACAGCTATGCATCTTGGTCACGCTCATGCGGTCCACCTCGGCAGAGCCCCTGTTAGATTTCACCTTGATGTAGGCTTCGCGCATGTTGTCCTTGTCGACGATTCTTTCCATTAGGTCATGTTGACAATGCACGCTGGCGCTTTCGGCAGGCGATATCCCTTGGTACTGGACGCTTCTGCATATCCCATGCCTGGCGCACAATCATGACCACCCGCAAAGCGGGTGGTTTGCTCTTAGGGTATAACCCATGGAA
>JBJEKU010000014.1:0-26348 GCA_051878795.1 Eggerthellaceae bacterium | reverse complement strand
GGGATTCGTAATCGAGCATGCAGGCTTTCGCCAGCTCGCGAGTCGAAGCACCCTGGGAGCATTCACCCCATTTACGCCATCTTTGGAAGGCGAATTCCCTTGCTGCCAGCACCCCCTCGCGAAGCTCTTGGGAGGAAGGACCGCTAGCCTGCCCGATCACACTTTTGAAATCGCTTCTCCAAACATCAACGCACATATCGATCCTGTCGATGAGGGGTCCGCCGATCCTGTTCTGGTAGTTAACCACCTGCATATGGCTGCAGAAGCATTTTTCGCTCGAATCCCCGAAGTAGCCGCAAGGACAGGGATTGCTCGCTGCCACAAGCATGAAACGCGAAGGAAGCTTCACCTTTCCATCTGCACGAACCAGGACGATCGAGCCCTCTTCGATGGGTTGGCGCAGTGCCTGGAGCACGCTCGGCTTGAATTCCGCCAATTCATCCAGGAAAAGCACCCCGTTATGCGCCAACGAGAGCTCACCCGGCTTTATTGGAGAACCGCCCCCGATAAGCCCCGCGCAGCTTGCGGAATGATGGGGCGCCCTGAAGGGACGATTGCCACGCAGCACCTCTTCAGCGGATTCCCCTACAATCGAATAGATCTTCGCAGTTTCCAGGATCTCGCGTTCGCTGAGCGGAGGCAGGATACTCGGAAGGCGCGATGCAAGCATGGTCTTGCCCGACCCCGGGGGGCCTATCATCATCAAGCCATGATTGCCCGCTGCCGCTATCTGAAGCGCACGCTTCGCCTGCCCGTGCCCACCGACGTCTGCAAAATCCAAGGATCTTCCGGACTTTTGCACGTCTTTGCAGAGGCTGGGAAGGGAAAAGGATTCGCTTCTGAGCGCCTGGAGGGAATCGGCGACAAGCACGCAATCATTCATGCCGCAGAAGGCGAAATCCTCCGAATTCCCGCATACCAGCTTCACATCATTCGCACGGGCGAACTCCTGGTATGCAAGCATGCCCAGAACCGACCTGACCCTTCCCTCCAGGGAAAGCTCTCCAACGAACATCCTTCCCTGAATCGATTGTGGCGAAACCTGGCCCGACGCGACCAGCAAGCCCACCGCAATGGGCAGGTCAAAGCCTGAACCGCCTTTTTTGAGGAAACCAGGGGCAAGATTGACCGTGATCTTCTCCGAAGGCATGGAAAAACCGCATCCTCTGAGCGCTGCCCTGATTCGCTCGCGCGCCTCTTGGATGGCAACATCGGTCATACCCACGATGGAAAAACCAGGCATGCCGTTGGACAACACCACCTCGACCGAGATCTCGACCGCCTGCACACCGACTATCGTTGCACTGAGCACAGTGCATTCCCTGTATGACACCGCCATGGCTAAAAGCAATCACTCGAGATCACATCGCAGTGCATGCGAAGAAAAGCCCTGTCAGGTTGTGTAACCAGGATGGAGATGATGTCGAAGGTCACCCTGGCTTCATCGCAATAATGCTGCTGCATGTAGATTTCCGCAATGACTTCGTATTTACGGCGCTTTTCGGCATTGACCGCCTCTTCAGGGAAACCTTTCGCAGTGCTTTTCCTGGTCTTCACCTCGATGAAATGGATTTCCGAACCGTATTCGGAATCGATACTCGCGATGATGTCGGCCTCGCCGGCAGCGCAAACCCAGTTTCGCTCAAGGATAGTGAATCCCTTGCGTTCGAGGAACTTGCAGGCTGCGTTTTCGCCCTTCCTGCCCAATTCGGCAGCGCTGCAGGAATCGGAGTCCGATTGGGATACAGCATCATCTGCATGGCTGGCAGCACTAGGCACACCCATGCCTTCCTGTTCTTCCGTGTGCTGGTCGATCGGCTGGGATTTCTTATTGGAATCGGTTGAAATACTCATGAATCCCCCTTTCTCTATCAGGGAGATTACCGAGCAAAACCTGCGGATCGACTACATTGCACCAACGAAAAACCTACGCCGATCAGATGCAAGGATGGCATGAAGCTAGCGAAAAACCCACGCAACGGCCAAACGGGAGAACGCACGAGCCTTTCCGAAGATGACCGCCGCATCAAGAAGGAATCATAGGGGAAACAAGGTTCGGGGACGAACCTGGCCCCGTCAATGCTTCGGAACGAACCTGGCCCGATGGATGGATGCAGGGATCTTGCCGACACCGATTCGGAAAATCGTCCTTCGAAACAGCAAGCCAATGCCCGATCGATGGAAATCCGACAAGGGAAGATACCGCTTAGAACAAGGACTCCTGAGTAAATGCCCGGCAGAACGAGGCACGATGGATGGGGGTCAAACCGAACCGGCGGATCGCTTCCTGATGCTGGGCAGATCCATAGCCTTTATTCGAATCGAAGCCATACTGCGGGTACTCGGCGGAATAGCGTACCATGAGGGCATCTCGCTCCACCTTTGCGATGATGCTTGCAGCAGCGATGCTTGCGCATTTCGCATCGCCCTTCACCACATTGACTTCACGCGGGTCGAAGCGAAGCGGATTGCCATCAAGCAGAACCACCTGGGGCACGACGCCCTGGGCTTCGATATCCGCAACAGCAGCAGAGAATGCCGCCTTCAGGCAAGCAGTCATGCCATGGGAGTCGATATCAGCCGGTTGGACATATTGCACGGACCAAGCCCGTGACTGCGCCTTGATCTGCTCGGCAAGCTCGCCGCGCTTTTTTTCGGAAAGCTGCTTGGAATCATTGAGCCCTGGAATCAACGCATCCTGAGGCAAAACGACAGCACCCACGGCCAGCGGCCCCGCCAAAGGACCGCGCCCCACCTCGTCCAGCCCGACAAGTACGCGACCTTCTGCCAGCGAATCCTGGAATTCAAGCATCTCGCGCACACGCTGCATCTCCAGCGCTTCCGCCTCGAGCCGTTTGCGTGCCGCCTTGATGGCATTCTGCACGGTTCTGCGCGTATCCGCGGCGAAGCTGCGCTCGAGCACGGCGAACTCTTGGGCATCCGCCGCCTTGAACATCGCCGCTACGCTCGCAGCTGTTTGGGGAGTTTCCATGCCTTCGCCTTTCTTTTGCCCGATGCCGCAATTCCTTACATGTAGACAGGGCAACGACCACGAATTGAACCTTGGAGAAATAACGGCCTGCAACCAGGCCTTGCGGGAATCGGACACCGCGAATAGAAACCTTTCAGCTCATACCGCCGAAGATACGCGCGCAGAATCCGAATAGCAAAGGAGGCCCCGAGGGGCCTCCTGAACAAGCATGTGGAATGGCTTAGAATGCCTTTTCCTTGATCTTTGCAGCCTTACCGACCTTGTCGCGGAGATAGTACAGCTTCGCACGACGAACAGCACCGCGGCGTACGACCTCGATCTTGTCGATCTTGGGAGAGTGTACGGGGAAGGTACGCTCGACACCGACGGAGAAGCTGATCTTGCGGACGGTGAAGGTTTCACGAGCAGAAGCGCCATGACGGCGGATAACGTCGCCCTGGAAAACCTGAATACGCTCGCGATTGCCTTCGGTAATGCGATAGTGAACCTTCACGGTGTCACCTACGTTGAACTGAGGAATGTCTTCCTTGATCTGCTGCTGTTCAATAGCGCGAATAATATCCATTTTGCTTGCTTCCTTCTGACTATCTTTCATCATAAAGATTGAATTCTTAATTGGACGCGATTGGGAATTATACCGCCCTGCCATACATTATGCAAGCGCTTGAAACGCCAATGGTGGGCTTGTGGAGAAATGCAGGTAAAAGGCCCTACTGCAGCAAGAAAAGCAACGCAGCGTATGCCACGACGCCGGTGATGGCGCAGGCGATAAGCGAATGCGTCTTGCGTGCGACGACTACAACCACCAAAGCCGCAAGCAGGGGAACAATACCCTGGGTGATTCCCCCATCGAACATATCGGGCTTGAACAGATCGTTTGCAACCAGCGCGGCAAAAGCGGCCGGCGGGATCAGATTCAGGGCAGCAGTCACGTTTTCGGGGAGATCCCTGCCCTTCATGAGCATCATGGGTGCACACCTGCAGATGAGCATGGAAATAAGGCAGCATACATACACGATGAGGAACTGATTGAGCGTCATTTATGCAACCACCTTCCTGAACACCATGCCGGCAGCAACACCCAACAGGGCGCCGAGCAGGATTGCAGGACCCGCCAAACCGATGAGCTTGAAGAAGCATACGCCGAGCGCGCTCACGATGATGACGAAGATGTTGAGGCTGGTCATCTTCTGGTCGAGCACGAGGCAGATGAAGATGGAGGTCATGGAGAATGCGGCAATGGCCGTGGGGATGGCCAGCGCATCGCCGATCAGGACGCCGAGCGCATTGCAGACTCCCCAACTGGTCATGGAGAACAGGTTGACGAAAGTGGCCTGCCAAGCGCTCCACTGGCCGCTCTGATACTGCATCATGTTGACGCCGAAACTCTCGTCGGTCACCGTGGCGCTGAACAGGAACGCCAGGCGCTTGCTCACCTTCTCGAAATATGGGGAGAAGGCGGCGCTGTAGAGCATCTGCCTGGTATTGACGAAGGAAACACTCGCGATAATCGAAGCGAGGGGGTTTCCGGCGAGCCACATATTGGGAATCATGAACTGGCCGGCACCTGAATAGAAGGTCATGCTCATGACGAAGGCCATGAGCCAATTCATCCCGATCTGGCTTTCCATGATGCCGCAGGGCAATCCGATTGCGATATACCCCACCATGACGGGGAATGCTGCTTTGAAGGCTGTTTTGATGGTTTCTGATTTAGACATAGGGCACATTATATCGAAGGATGGATACGAGTAAAGAAAAGTGCGGGAGCCGCAATTGCAGCAACCCCCGCACACGAAATCGGACCTGAACGATCCGCTGGATCGTCATCGACTCATTCGACGATAAGCATCCTTCCGCACGAAGGGCATTGCGCAACGGGGGCATTCTCGCGTATCTGGGGAAGCCGGTTTTCCGGAATGCGGTTCCTGCACGCATCGCAGCACCCGCCGGAAAGCTTGGCCAATCCCACCCCACCGCATTTCGCAACGGTATCGATGTAGCGTTTCATCAATTCCGGAGAGACATGCTTGGCGAGCATCTTCACCGCTTCCTGGCATTTGGCTATCTCGGCCTTGAGCGCATTTCCCTGCTCGTTGAATTCATCGTAGAGCCTGCGTTCGTGGGCCTTCAGCTGATCGACTCCTGCAGCGGCCTGCGCACGGACCGCATCGACCTGCTCGATGCTTTCCAGCAAAGCAGACATCTTATCGTCGAGCACCTTCGAACGCTCTCCCATGATCTCCATGTCGCGAGTCCAGGTCTGCACGCTTCGGTAGTCGCCTTGCGCGGAATCGATCTTCGCCTGGACCTTCCCGATGCGTTCGTGCAGCTGGTCGTATTCGCGTTCGAGGCAGCCGAAATCACGGCGCTTCTTGGCCAGCATGGCCTCGACCTTTTCCAGCTTCGCGCTCACTTCTGCCAGGCGATCATGCACGCGCTGCGCTTCGGCAGGCTGGGGCAGGTTCTTCAGCGCCTTATGCGACCTGAATATGGTGCGATCCAATTCCTGGATTTTCTGGAGGACCTGGATTTCCTCTTCGCTTGCTTTCATGCGTCCTACTTTCGAACGGCTTCGGGAGTGAACCAGTTGAAGCCCTGGTCAAGGATAGTGACGTCGCCTTCAGGGTAGCCCATCGACACGATCGCCTGGGCAAGGATAGCGCACAGCGGCAGTTCCGAAACGTCATGCCCCAGCTCGATCACTGCAAGGCCGGCCTCGGTTGCTGCAAGCACGTTATGGTACCTGCTCTCGCCGCAGATGATGCAGTCGATTCCTTGGGCAGCGCAAGCATCGATCAAGCTGCCCGCCGACCCCGTACAAGTGACCACGGTATCGATGCGCTTTTCGGGCGCACCCCAGATGCGGCCGGGCCTTCCGAAGACGGAAAGGCAACGCGCCGCAAGGTTGCGCAGAGTCATGGGCTCATCTTCCCTGCGAATGCGGCATACCTGGCCATAACCGCGCCCGTCTTCGGTCACAGGATCGAGGATGGATACCAGATCGAGGCCGAGGAACCCCGGCAGCATGTATGCCGCTTCGGTACTCACATCAAGCGTGGTGTGGAAATTCATCAGCGCGACACCGGAGCTGATGGCCTCCCAAATCACCGATCCGGGACCATAGGCACCGCATTCAAGGGGCATGAAAGATGCAGGGGGCTCCAGGAATGCAGGGTGATGGGTGACAAGCACGTTGGCCCCGTGTGCCTTCGCAGCACGCACCGCCTTGACCGTGGGGTCAAGCGCAACGGCAACACCGGTCACTTCCTGCAGAGGGTCGCCGGCAAGCAGACCGGTCCTATCCCAGGATTCAGCATCTGCCGCCGGGAACCGGTCGAGCAACGCGGCTTCCAAGGCGCCAACCGACCACGAGGGCCATTCAGACGCCATACGGGAAACGACGTCCTTCTTCACCTGGGTAATGGCAGCATTTCCGGTTTCGACTTCGCTCATGACATACCTCCTATTCGATGGGTATCTGGCGCACTCCTCCGCCCAGTTGGGGCACGGTGACGTATCGATAACCCGCTTCGTACATATATTCATACGCTTCCCTGATGTCCCTATCGACGTGGCCGACCTGATGGCAGTCGGTGCCAACCGTGCAGGGAACGCCGGCTTTGCAGAATTCCCTCAGCAGATCGGGTGCAGGGAAGTACTGTCCGCATGCATAGTATTTGCCCGAGGTGTTCACCTCGATCAGCCTTCCCGAGCTTGCTGCGGCTTCAGCAGCCTGCTTATACAGCGGCAGCAGGTCGAAGGAAGGCCAGTAGTCGAATTTCTTGATCAAATCGGGATGGGACATGACCGTGAAAGGCGCATCGGAAGAAACCGCCTCGCACCACACTTCGAAATAGCGCTTCCAGCAATCATCCACACCCATGTGCTCCCAGGTCTTCTTGAGCGACGGATCGTCGAACGCCCAGCCGTCCACGTAATGGACCGAACCAAGCACGATATCGAAGCGGGACCAATCTTCTTCCTGAAGCGGCCTGTTTTCCAGATCGCCCAGCCAGTCCACTTCGACGCCGGTGAGGATGGCCATTTCCGGATGCTTTTGCCGCAGCCTTTCCACTTCGGCGACGTAATCGTCGAGCTTGTGATAGGGCATGCTCACATAGCCCCAAGTATCGAAGGGCGGAAGCAAGGGATAATGCTCGGTCACGGCATACAGGCTTATACCCTTCGCACTGGCGGCCTCCACCATGTCTTCCATGGTATTGACCGCATGCCCGCAATAGGTGGTATGGCTATGCGTGTTGATCAGATCCATCGAGCACCTTTCTGCCAGTCAACGGCGATAACAGGGCAGCATCTAAGAGCGCGCCCACTCCACCATTTCCTTGAAATGCCCTTCGAATTCGCGTATATCCTCTTCGGTGGTAAGGGGGCCCATCGAAACGCGCAGGCTGCACAGGGCGCTATCTTTATCGAAGCCCAGTTCGGTAAGGATCCTATTGGGAGACAGGTCCTTAGAACTGCACGCCGAACCGCCGGATACCATGACGCCCCTGCGATCGAGGCGCAGGATCATGGTCTCGCTTTCAACGCCCTCGACGACGAAGTTGGCGATATTGGGCAAATAGCGAGCGCTGCCCGCTTCGCAGGGAACGCTCTTGCGCACGCCTTTTATCCCAGTCAGGCGTTCATATAGCGAATCACGCAAGGAACCCAGGCGCATCGCCTCGGACTGCAGGGCATCCGGCGCGCACATCTTCTGCGCCGCAGCGGCAAAGCCCACCATGCCGGCCACATTCTGCGTACCGCTGCGGAAGCCCAATTCCTGGCCGCCACCCAACATGAAGGGGTCGCACGGGGTCCCTTTCGCAAGGCACAGCGCGCCGATGCCCTTCGGACCGCAGATCTTATGGGCAGAAAAGCTTGCGGCATCGACACCCAGGGAATGCAAATCGATTGGTATCTTGCCCAGCGCCTGGACGGCGTCGGTATGCACGAGCACGCCCTGCTGGTGGGCAACCTCTATGATTTCCCCTAAGGGCTGCACCGAACCCACTTCGTTGTTCGCCAGCATGACCGAGGCGAGCACGGTGTTGGGCCTGATAGCCTCTTCCACCTGGCGTGCACTCACGAAGCCGGCTCGATCGGGCTTGAGCACGGTCAACTGCACGCCCATACGCTCGAGCAGGTGCGCCGGAGCGAGCACCGCCTCATGCTCGATCGAGGTGGTGATGATATGGGGTACGAAAGCCGCATCGCCAGCGAGCGCCTTCTTGCGCTTTATCGCGGATACGATGCCGAATAGGGCGGTATTATCCGCCTCGGTAGCGCCGCCCGTGAAAAACAGCTCATCGGGACGACAGCCGATGCAACGGGAAAGATCTTCCCTGGCCCGCTCCATTGCCGAAAAGGCCCTGCGGCCTACGCTATGCAGCGAGTTGGCGTTGCCGCCGAATTCCAGATTGGCGGCACCACCGCACAGGAAAGGGGCCATGGCAGATGCCGCTTCTTCGCACAACGGAGTGGTTGCAGCCCAATCGAGGTATACGGTCTTATCAGAAGTCATCTCTCACCCTTAACGCAAGAAGCCGCATGGCTCGCATGCGGCAGATGGTTTGGATCGCTATTCCGCCCGAGGGGCGCTTGCCGCCTCGCGAACCGCCCTGATGGCATCCGCCCTGCTTTCAGCCTTGAATACGGCATTGCCGCACACCAGAACGTCTGCGCCTTCGCAGCAGACAAGAGGCGCGGTCTCGATACCGATGCCGCCATCGACCTGGATGAGGGGGCTCGCACCTTCCTGGCGGGCGATTTCTGCGGTCTGCGCAACGCGGCCGGCGCTTTCGGGAATGTAGGACTGCCCGGAAAAGCCGGGGAACACGCTCATGACCAGCACCATGTCCCACAGGTGCATGGTGTTGCGCAGCACTTCGACGGGAGTGTCGGGTTTAAGCGCGATAGCCGCCTTGGCGCCCGCTTCGCGAATCATGCGGGACGCGGTTTCGGCCTCGCCGGCTTCGATATCGAGGGCTTCCCAGTGCACGGTGACCACGTCAGGCTTGCCTTCCAGATACCAGGGAAGCTGCACGAGAGGGTTGCTGATCATCAGGTGCACATCGACAGGCAAGGAAGTGATGGCCTTGATCTGTGCAGCGATAGGCACGCCGATGGTCAGATTGGGAACGAAGTGACCGTCCATGACGTCGACATGCACCCAATCGGCGCCACCTTGTTCGATGTCGCGGATTTCGGATTCCAGGTTCATGAAATCCGAAGAGAGGATGGACGGGGAGATCTTCACCTGGTCGAACATGGTTTCAGCCTTTCTCTTCGTTCAACCCCTCTATTCTAACGCGGAAGAATGGCTAGTTGGAGCGCCTTTCCAAATCAAGCAGGAATCGCTTGACTTCGACCCCATACGCATAACCTCCGGGCTTACCGTTTGAAGCCAAGACGCGATGGCAGGGGATCACGATGGCAATGGGATTGCGATTCGCCGCCATGCCGACGGCTCGCGCGCCGCGCGGCGACCCCACCGCACAGGCTATCTCCCCATAGGTCTTCGTGCTGCCATACGGGATATCGAGCATTTCCCGCCATACCTTCTTCTGGAAGGGCGAACCTGCAGGATCAAGGGGCAAGTCGAAATAACGCCGTCTTCCTGCAAGGTATTCCTGCAACTGGTTGGCGGCGTCATTGGTGAGGAGGGTAGGTTTCCTGACACCTGGCAGACCCACCTCGCCGATGGCGATGGCGGTGATAGCGCATCCGTTCGAAGCGATTGTCACGCGTCCGACCGGCGTATTGTATGTGAAGAAGGTGCTCTCGCTCATGGCACCCTCCAATCTGAAAAGCCGCTATTCCAAGCCGTAGAATTCTTCCCGCAGCGGACGCCCGAGCAGGGTTTCGGTGAAGACGCCGATATCTCCCTTTTCCCAAACGACCGCACGGACCGCCTGGGCGATGGGAAGATCGACACCATGGCGTTCGGCAAGGGGAAGAAGGGTCTTGCAGGCAAGAGAACCTTCGACCACCATGTGGGTCATCTCGATGTATTCGTCCAGGGTTTTGCCTTCGGCCAGGAACTCGCCGAAGCAGCGGTTGCGGGAATGATGCGACATGCAGGTTGCGATAAGGTCGCCCGTACCTGCAAGCCCCATGCAGGTCATAGGATCGCCACCGAGGGCATAGACCAATCGGCTCATCTCCGCCTGGCCGCGCGTCATCAAGAAGGCGCCCGTGTTGTCACCCAGGCCGATGCCGTAGGAGATACCCACGGCGATGGCGATGACATTCTTGCACGCAGAGCACACTTCCACACCCACCACGTCGCTGCTGGTATAGGTGCGGAAGGAAGGCGTGACGAACAGGTTCTGGAACAGCTCTGCGGTTTCAGGTGACTTGGATGCGATGACCGTTGCAGAAGGAACGCAGCTGATCACCTCCTCGGCATGGTTGGGACCTGCGAGAACGGCGAAGCGATCGGAGTTGCCCATCTCTTCGGCGAAGACCTCGATCGGAAGCAGACCCGTGCCCTCTTCGACGCCCTTGCAGCACAACACAACCGGAATGTCCTGTGCAACCAAGCCGGCGAGCTCGCGCGCCACAGGGCGCATGATCTTGGAAGGGGTGACCACGGCAACCGCTTCGGCACCATCGACGCATTCTTCGAAGGTGCCGAATGCGGTGATGTTATGCGAAAGCTCCTGAGAGCTCAGGTAGCGCACATTCCTGTGCTGCTCGTTGATGCCGCGAACGACTTCGTCCTTACGCGCCCAGATGCGCACTTCGCTGCCGGTAACACCGAGCAAATGGGCGAGAGCGGTTCCCCATGATCCCGCACCGATTACTGCAACCTTCATATTCCCCATCTCCCTTGAGGGTCGCGGGCCCTATGCCGCATCCTTCTTGTCGCCTACACGACGTTCGGTGCCGGCAAGAAGCCTCTCGATATTGGCCCTGTGGGCCCAAATGACGATCAAACCCATGACGACGCATGGAACGATGGCGACGATATCGCCCCAGAAAAGGTACGAAGCGAAAAAGGGGCAGAGCGCCGCCGCGACGATCGAACCCAATGAAACATAGCGGGTAACGACCACGACAAGCGCGAAGGCCGCAAGCTCGATAACTGCCGGGACAACGCCGAAGGTCACGAACAAGCAGCCGACGGACACCGCAATGCCCTTTCCTCCGTGGAACTTCAGCCACGGCGAGAAGATATGGCCGAGTCCGCACCCCATGAATGCAAAGGCCAGGCATGCGTTCTGGCTGAACACGCCGCCATCAACAGCGAAATGCGCGAACAGGATGTTGGCTAGGACACCGGAAAGAAGGCCCTTCCCGAAGTCCAGCAGGAAGACGGCATAGCCGCCCTTCTTCCCCATCGCCCTAATCGCATTGGTGGTTCCGATGTTTCCTGACCCTTGCTTCCTGATATCGGTCTTGAAGAAGACCTTACCGATGATCACGCCGTTGGGTATGGATCCCAGAAAGAAGGCGATTACGAAGACAAGAATAAGAATCGGGAAGTGAACCACGTATTAATCCTTTCGCTTGAACTTGATACGGATAGGCGTGCCGGTGAAATCGAACTGCTTGCGCAGTCGGTTTTCCAGATAGCGCGTGTAATTATCATCCACGATGTCAGGATGGTTGCAGAAGAAGGTGATATACGGAGGGCAAATGCCGGTCTGGGTGACGTACTTCAGGCGCAGGATCTTCTTGCCCTTGGAGATGTTGTGGCCGAAATCACGCAGCTCTGCAAGCCAGTTGTTCAGCTTGCTGGTGCTGATGGTGCGGTTGAAGCTGGCGTAGGCCTGGTCGATGGTTTCCCAGACGCGCCTGAGGTTCTTGCCGGTCAAGGCGGAAATGGCGATAACGGGCGCGTAGCCTACGAAGCCCATGCGCTCTTCGATGCGCTCGCGGATAGCGGCCTTCGCCTCGGGTCCTTCCACAAGATCCCACTTGTTCAGCACGATGACCATGGCGCAGCCTCGTTCGGCAGCGAAGCCGGCAACGCGCTGGTCCTGGTCGGTCAAGCCCAAGGTGGCATCGATGACCAGGAGGGCGACATCGGCACGGTCGATTGCGCGCATGGCGCGAACGAAACCGTAGTATTCGACGGCCTCGTCGATCTGGCTCTTCCTGCGCAGGCCGGCAGTGTCGACCAGGCGGTACACCCGCCCATCGTGATGGACGATGGTGTCGATGGCGTCGCGCGTAGTGCCGGCGACATCGCTCACGATAGAACGCTGCTCATTCGACAGCGCATTAGTGAGCGAGGACTTGCCTGCATTGGGGCGCCCGATGATAGCGACGTTGATCGCATCGGAATAATCTTCTTCCTCGCGCTCCGGGATGGTACGCAGGATGTTCACCAGCTCGTCGAGCAAATCGCCGGTGCCATGGCCGTGGGTAGAGGAAACGGGCCAGGGATCGCCAAGACCCAGGCTGTAGAACTCGTAGATGTCGTTCACATTACCTGGATTGTCCATCTTGTTGACGACAAGCAGCACCGGCGTCTTGCTCTTGCGCAGGACACGGGCGACTTCCTCGTCGTCGGCATTGATTCCGGTCTTGCCGTCGACCAGGAACAGGATGACGTCGCATTCCTCGGTCGCGGCGAATGCCTGGTCGCGGATAGAACCCTGGAAGCGGTCGTCATTGCCCATTTCGATACCGCCGGTATCGATCAGGGTGAAATCCATGCCGTTCCAGTCGGCTTCGTGATATGAGCGGTCGCGGGTAACACCGCGCATTTCGTGCACGATCGCATCGTTAGCCTGCGCGATCCTGTTCACGAACGTGGATTTACCGACATTGGGACGTCCAACGACGGCAACGATATGCTTTGGCATTGGTTATTCCTCTATGTATCGAGCAGATTGCATACTTGCATTAAATATTCGGATGCATCGCAGGATACCACATGAAGCTCAAGGCCTGCTTCCCCCTGCAGCTGCGAAAGCGTCATATCATCAAGAGTGACATGATCGTGGTTGAACACCACCTCGGGAATGATGGCGAAATCAGCCGGAGTACCCGCCTGTTCCAAGCGCCAGGCCTCCTGTCTGATGGCAGGCGCCATATCTGCAGCGCATAAAAGCCCCGTCACATCCACATTGCCCCCGAAATACTCGTTCTTCACGAACAGCGGGATGATCCTGCCCTTCAAGGGCGAGCTTTCCAGCAAGGGCACCAGGGCCTCGACCATGGCGCATCCGTAAACCAGGATCACACGGGCATCATTACGCTCGAGGGTGCGGGCGCATTCGCGTATGGCCTGGGGATTTCCCATCCAGTCGTCGACGAAGGTACGCACGATGCCGATACCGTCTTCGAAAAGGTTGAAATCACCGTAGAAGGCGGCAGGCGGAAGTTCGTCGAGCAAGGTATCGCCATATGCGTTGCGATAGAACTCGTCTGAGGCATGCACCCAAGCATCGCCGCGTTCGAGCATGGCACGATGCTGGAAAGGCTTGATGCATTCGATGACGGCACGTGCGACTTCGGGGTCGTTGAAGCTCTTGTCGAAACGCTTTTGATGCTTGGTATACCCCAAGGGAACGATACCCACGCTGATGATGCCGGGCTTTCCATAGCACCACTCGATGGTGCGTCGCAGCTCTTCCCCATCGTTCACGTCGGGCATGAGCACGATTTGGGCGTGGAGCTCTATCCCTGCATCGAGAAGGCGCTCGGCCACCGCGACGCCATGGGCCGCATGCTTGCCGATAACCCGCCTGCGCAGTTCCGGCGTGATGCAATGGAGCGAATAGCGCAAAGGGGAGATGCGCTGTTCGATGATGCGCTGTTCGTCTTCGGGCATGATATTGGTGAAGGTGACGAAATTGCCCTGCAGGAAGCTGAGGCGGTAATCGTCGTCCCTGAGCGATAGGCTCGCACGTGCATGCTCGGGAAGCTGGCGCATGAAGCAGAAGATGCATGCGTTCCTGCACTGGATGATCCGATCGAACACCGCATCGGTGAATTCGAAGCCCCAGGACTCCCCCGGCTCGCGCTCCAGGCAGACATCGCCCCTATCGCCATCGCAATCGATGTAGGAAACGACGATCTGGTCTTCGGAGGTATACCAACGCCAATCGATGATGTCGCGGATGGGATTGCCATCGACCGCGGTGATGCAGCAGCCTTCAGAGAATCCGGCATCGTCGGCGGGGCTCAAGGGCTCGACCGACTGGATATACGCGCGGGTTTCCATAGCCTAGATGTACCCCAAGGGATCCACGGCGGCACCGTTCAGTTCGACCTGGAAGTGCAGGTGGGCTCCGAATGAATTGCCGGTATTGCCGACAGCTCCGATATTCTGGCCCTTGGAAACCGAGTCGCCGACGTTCACGTACACCGCAGAGGAGTGCATGTACTTGGTCACAAGGCCATTGCCGTGCGAGATAACGATCCAGTTGCCCGCACCGCCGTTATAGCTGCCATCGTTGGTGGCGTAGATCACCGTTCCGGAATCAGCCGCATAGTAGGGCGTACCTTCTGCGGCAGCCAAATCCAGGCCCATATGGAAGGAGCTGTCGAAATCGCGCCAGCCGAACGTAGACGAAATGGAACCAGCCGGGCACGGATTTGCCAAGGCTCCCGTACCGGAGACGACAGGGGCGGATTCTGCAGTGCCGGTATCGGTGGTACCAGAGGAATCGGACGTACCGCCGTCATCGGCCGAAACGGAGGATTCGGCAGGTTGGACATAGCCGGTTTCCGCTGCCGCGGCAGAAGCCTGTGCAGCAGCCGCTTCTTCGGCAGCCTTGCGAGCTGCTTCGGCTTCGGCTTCTTCGACCGCCTTGAGCTCGGCGACTTCCTGGGTCACTTTGTCGGCTTCTGCACGCAGGTCGGACTGGAGGGTCTCGATTTCCTGGGCCTTCTGCTCGGCGGTGTCCATGCTTTCCTTTGCAAGCTGGCTCTGCTCTTCGTAAGTGGCCTTCGCCTGCTCGGTCTTTTCCCGGGCAGACTTCGTTTCTGCCACCAGGGAGGAACCACGATGGGAGACCGATTGCATGTAATCGACCGCAGTCGCGAATTCCTCGAAAGACTGGGAATCCAGAACCACACCCATGAACGTGGTCAGGGAATCTTCGCTTTTGTACATCTGCACTGCATATTCGCCCAGAGATTCCTGAAGCGTCTCGATTTTGGCACTCTGTTCTTCGATGACCTTCTGGGATTCCTCGACCTTCTTGGTTGCAGATTCGTATTCCGCCTTGGCGGAATCGTATTCGTCATTCGCCTCGTTCAGGCTGGTCTGCAATTCGTCGATCTGCGCGAACAAAGCGTCGGCTTCCGCTTGTTTCTCAGCCGAAGTCACGCCATACGCCACACAAGGTTGACAGAGCGCGCAGACCAACCCGACGCCTGCTACAGCGGCGAGCGGCCTGAACAGTATGTTCCGGGAAGAAAAAACCATGGAGTCCTTTTACGCTACGAATCGGTTTGCCGAGTACGGGCTACTCCCAAGATTCCAATAGGCTGATGACTGCCTGAATCTGCTCTTGGGGCGTGGATGCACCCGCAGTGACCCCTACTCTAGCACATGACGCGAAATCGCTTTTCTGTAATTCCTCTGGTCTCTCGATGTGGAAAGCCTGGGGAGCATTCTTGGCGCAGATTTCGAAAAGCCTGGTGGTATTGGATGAGTTATGCCCTCCGATCACCACCATAGCATCCACATCCGCAGCAAGATTCGCCGCGGATTCCTGGCGACGGCTGGTGGCGGTGCAGATAGTATCTTTCACCACAAAGGAAATTCCCCGCTGACCAAGATAATCGACCACCTGGTCGAGACGCTCATGGGACTGGGTGGTTTGCACCACGATTCCCACAGGTTCATCCAGCTGGAGAGGGATCTCATCGACGGACTGGGCCACCACAACGTTGCCACCCGCCTCCAACGCATAGGCAGTGATACCGCATACTTCAGGATGGCTCTTCTCACCCAGGACCAGCACGGTGGCGCACTGCCCGGCTAACGACTCCGCCGCCTTCTGGGCGCGGATCACGTGGGGACAAGTGGCATTTATCACCTTAGCACCCGTAGCCTCGACTTGGCGCAGGGTCTCGGGCGTGACGCCATGGCTGCGGATGACGACGCACTCGGCATCGATCTGCTCGGGGCAGGATGCAACCGATACCCCCTTTCCGGCAAGCGCTGCAACCACCTGGGGATTATGGATAAGCGGGCCGAGCGTTTGCGTGCTCTGCGCGCATTCTGCCTGTTCGAGCGCTAGATTCAAAGCGCGCTGGACACCATAGCAGGCACCCGCGCATTCGGCGAGAATCACTTCCATGCAAACACCTACTCGCCTTCTTGGGACGCAGGAACGCAAATGGGATGCTCGGCGAATACCTGGGAATAATCGGGGCATTCGGGGAACAGTTCCACCATATCCACCTGATCCGCCGGAACCTGCCTGTTCAGGGCATAGCATTCGCGCATCACATACCAGGTGCAGGCTTCCAATCGGTCGTTCTTGGGCAGGAAATCGAAGGATTCCAGAAACACGGGTTCCCCGAAGACGATGGTGACCTTCGGGAATCTTACCCTCTGGCCTTTGCGCTTGATGTTTCCCACATTGCGCATGGTGAAGGGAAGAAGCGGTGCCTTGCCCATTCGGGCGATCAACGCGGCACCCGCATGGAGCTTCGGGGTGGTTCCGCTCTTTCCGCGACGGGTGCCCTCCGGGAAGATTCCCACCACTTCCTTGTTCTTCAGCATGCGGGCAGCACGCTTGAGAGCGGTTCGATCCGCCGAATCGCGCGCGACGGGAAATGCGCCCACACGGGAGAAAACCTGCCCACCTAAGCCCTTGGCGGTCTCGAACAGGTTCTCCCTCGCCATGAATCTTACCCACTGCTGCGTACGAACCGAAAGATAGCCGAAAATCACGTCAAGGAAGGAGGAGTGGTTCCCCACCAGCACGACACCGCTTTTACCTGCGAACTGCCGCAATGCCTCGCGATTGACCACCTTGTATCGCCACAGTATCTTGCACAAGATACCGAAGACCACGTAGCACAGGTTACCGAACCAGTGGGTAACCTCTTTATCTTCCCCACTGCCGCCTAGGGGCATATCCCACATCTGCTCGTATTTCAAAATCACAGGGCACCCATCCTTTTCCTTGCAAGATCGCATATGGAATCGACGATCTGCCCGATGCTCTGGCTGGTGGAGTCCAGCTGCACTGCATCGTCCGCAGCGCGCAAGGGAGCGGCATCGCGTGAGGAATCCAATTCGTCTCGACGCTCGATATCTGCGAGCACCTCTTCGAAATCAATCGAGCCTACACCGCGCTCCTTGTTCTGCGCGAGCCTGCGGATCGCACGCTCCTGCGCACTGGCGGTGAGGAAGATCTTCAATTCGGCATCGGGAAAGACAACGGTTCCGATATCGCGTCCCTCGACCACGTAGTTGCCGGCATTGCCGATACGACGCTGCTGTTCGAGCATGGCGGCACGTACGGGAACGTGGGCGGAAACCGCGCTCACGGACCTGTCGATGCGCGAGGTGCGGATGTCACGGCTCACATCGGTTCCACCGATGGTGACAACGCTGGGAAGTACCTCGCCTTCCATGCACTGGAAGTCGATCTGGTATTCGCTGGCGATCTCGCCCACTGCCTGGGCGTCGGACAGGTCTACGCCGCACTCGAGCGCTTTCCAAGCTATTGCGCGGAACATGGCCCCCGTATCCAGGCAGGAGAAACCCAGCTGCGATGCAACCTCCTTGGATACAGTGGACTTGCCGGCACCCGAAGGCCCGTCAATGGCGATTATCATCGAGTCAACCTTTCAATGGTCTTCAAGAACGTGGGGTAGCTGATGCTTACGGAATCGAAACCGACGATGTCGACCGGATTCCCCAAAGCCATGCCGACCAGTGCCCAGGTCATGGCAAGGCGGTGGTCCTTACCCGAATCGAACACCAGGCCCTCGGGCGCCTTCAAGCCCGGCTGGCCTTCGACGCACAGGTTATCGCCCTCCATCCAGGCATCGACACCCAGCAGTGCCAGACCGTCGATGATCGCCTGTGCACGATCGGTTTCCTTCACGCGCAATTCGGATACGTCCCTGAACACCGTCACGCCCTTCGCGGTGGCTGCAACAAGCGCAAGGACGGGGATTTCGTCGATTTCGGTCGCGATCTTGTCGGCAGGCACTTCGCACCCATGCAGCTCTGCCGTATAACGGACCGATATGGTGCCGATCGGCTCCTTGCCTGCACTGCCGGTGCGCACGATGGAGATATCGGCACCCATGCGCTCGAGAGTGCGCACGAAGCCGATACGGGCGGGATTGAGGCTGACGTCCTCGATCTGGACATAGCTGCCGGGAACCAGCAGCGCGCCGCAGACGGGGAATGCCGCCGAAGAGGGATCTCCCGGCACAGAGAGGACATCATCGGCCGCCTTCAGGGTGCAGGGGCCGTTCACGGAAGCGGTGCAGAAGCCCGCGGTGGTGTCGGCACCATACTCGGGCAGCATGAGCTCGGTATGGTTGCGGGAAGACGAGGGCTCGCGCAGGGTTGTGGTGCCCTGGGCCCCCAAACCAGCAAGGATAACCGCGGTCTTCAGCTGCGCCGACGCCATAGGCGCGTCATAGTCGATGGCCTTGAGCGACCTGGAGCCGATTTCGGTAATAGGCAGATGCTCCTTACCCGCAGGCTCGAAGCGAACGCCCATCTTCATAAGCGGCGCGGTAATGCGGCGCATGGGGCGGGTGCACAGGGAATCATCGCCGGTGAGGGTAACCTCGATATCCCAGGGGGCGAGCACGCCCATCAACAGGCGCGCGGTGGTTCCGGAATTCCCGCAATCGATAGCCTCATCGGGCTGCTTGGGACCTTGCGCACCCCAACCGGTCACGGATCCCGCCAGGCTTCCGTCGGGCTGGACTTCCAGGTTCACCTGGGCTCCCAGATCGGTTACCGCCCTGATGGAAGAACGCACGTCCTCCGAGTCGAGCACCCCCCTGATACGCGTGGTGCCCTCCGCCATTGCAGAGAACAGCACCGACCTGTGGGAGATGGACTTATCTCCGGGAACCTTCACAACGCCCTGCAAGGGGCTCTCCAGCGGAACGATGCGCTGGACGTTTCGACTACTAGTCGACATGAGCGTACTCCTTCGCACTCAAGGGGGCCAGTGAGACGGCGAAGCCCCCCATGATCAGCTGCATGGAAAGCTTTCCGATATCTCCTTCATCGGTCAAGATCATGCTCAGAACAGCACTGTCTGCCGTGATGTGGTCGATTTCGATGGATTGGATGTTGCATCCCACCTGGCTTGCGATAGTGGTTGCCTCTGCAACCACGCCTTTGCGGTTTTCCATGGGAATGCGCACTTCCACAAGATTGTCGGTTGAGGGTACCCAACGCGCAGGAAGCGAGCGCCTGGTGACTGCCGCTTCTTCCAGCAGGTCGAACATGCGCCTGCGGTCTTCCTGCTCCAGGGCTTCTTGGAACTGCCCGATGATCCCCCTGATTTCCTCTAAGCCGGCCTTGATCTCCTTCTTGTTATCGAACGAGATGCCGCACCAGAGCTCGGGGGAACCCGCGGCGATGCGGGTAGAATCCTTGAAGCCGCCTGCAGCGAGCCTGAACAACGATTGCTGGTCATCGGCATGCCTGGAGGCAAGCTCGACCAGCGAGGATGCCACGATATGGGGAACATGGCTCACTACCGCGACGGCACGGTCGTGGTCTTCACGCGGAAGGGTGACCACGCGCGCCTTCATTTCCACCAGAAGCTCATGGAGGCGGGTATACAGCTCGGGAGGCGTGTTCTGGTCGGGGCACAGGATCCAATGGGCGCCCTCGAACAAGTCGGGGCGCGCTCCATCGATGCCGTTCACTTCCGAACCTGCCATGGGATGGCCGGGAATGAAAAGCTCGGGACGTTCGAGCGTCTGACGCGCGTCTTCGCAGATGCGCGCCTTGGTGGATGCGGTATCGGTGATGATTCCCGTATAGCCCCATCCGTTGAGCATCTGCAGGTAAGCCTTTGCCGCAGACGCCGGGGTTGCGATGATCGCAAGCTCGCATCCTCCGAGGATGAAGTCCTTGAATTCCGGGCTTTCGGGGCTTCCCGCCCAGTCGACCCATCCCTTTTCGAGCGCGACTTCGCAACTGTTGCCCTCGATATCGACACCGTACACGGTGCCCTGGGGGATGGTCTGCTTATATGCGGCAGAAACGGATGCGCCGATCAGGCCCAAACCGATAACCGCGATCTTGTTCACGTGCTGTTTTGCTTCCACTTTGCTTCCAATCTGAATAATGAAGGCTGTCTGTTGGCTGCAAAGACCCAGTGTAACCTACAAAACCCATCTTCACGAAACCATGAGCGGAGCAAAGGGAAGATTATTCGTTCAAGGAAGCCACCTTGCACAGCTCTTTCACTTCCCCATCGGAAAGCACGCGCCAGCAACCGCGCCTGAGGCCATCCAGATGCAACGTTCCCATAGCGACGCGCTCCAATTCCAGCACGGGCAGGCCCACAGCCGAGCACATACGTCTGACCTGGCGGTTCATGCCCTCATGGATGGTAATCTGCAGGATGCTCCCTTCGGGGGTACTTCCAATCTCGTGCACTTTCGCCGGGGACGTGAGGCCGCCCCTGATATTCACGCCACGGCGCAACTTGGCAATCTGCTTTTTACCCGCACGCCCTTTCACTTTTGCCACATAGGTCTTGTCCACGTGGTGCTTGGGATGCGCAAGGCGATAACCCAGTTGCCCGTCATTGGTGAACAGCAGCAATCCCGTGGTGTCGCAATCCAAGCGGCCGACCGGGAACAGGCCCGGATACTGTTCCAGGGGCACAAGATCGGCCACGCAGCGCCTGCCTTCGGGGTCATTCATAGTCGTGACGAAGCCCGCCGGCTTATTGAGCATGATGGTGACGGGCGCAACCCCCAAAGTCACCGGAGTACCATCGAGTGCAACGTCATCGAAACCCGGATCCACCTTGAAACCCATTTCGGTCACCGTCTGCCCGTTCACGCTCACCCGTCCCGAAGCGATCAGTTCCTCGCAATGGCGCCTGCTCGCCACGCCTGCCCGTGCCAAAAACTTCTGCAAACGCATGGGGGCGAACTCGCCAGGTACCCCGCCGGGATTATGGCTGTAGCTATTCCTCGAATTGCAAGTCATCGAAATCTATCTTCTCCACTACTCCCACCGAATCGGCAAGCGCATCGGCGAGCATTCCCTGCATCGCCTGCTCCAAGCGTTCGGCAACCTGTTCATCCTGGGCGCCCATGACCAGCTGGGCATCGGAATCCGTCATCGAAGGGCATCCGCCCGATCTTGTTGCGGAAAGACGTTCGACGATAAGGGCCTTGGTCTCATCGTCGGGAGCGAACCGATCCAAAGACGGAAGATCCGCCAAAGACCGCAACCCCATCTTCTCCAAAAAGGCGCGGGTGGTGGAATAGAGCGCGGGATTGCCCGGAGAATCGGCAAAACCCGATTCCCTGACCAGGCCCTTTTCCAAAAGGGAATTCAGGGAGCTGTCGGAATTAACCCCTCGCACCTGCGCGATGGAGGCTCGGGTGACCGGTTGGGCGTACGCCACCACCGCCAGCACTTCCAACATCGCCTTCGAAAGCCTTCGCGTATCCCAAGAAAGGACATACTGCTCCAGCAGGCTGTGGAAGTGCGGCTTGGTGGAAAGGCGCCACCCTCCGGCAACTTCCTGCAGCATGATGCCTCCCTGCGCTTCCAACCGATCGGCAAGCGTTTCGCAGGCATTCTGCACCGCAAGCACATCCACCTTGAGCATACCGGCCATAGTGATGGTGGACACCGGTTCGTCGGAAATAAAGAGCATCGCCTCTATGGCGCCGGCCAGGTCTTCTTCTTGCAAACCAGGAAACATCTATCCCTCCGCAATGCTCGTAACCGAATCATCCCCGTCCAAGAACAGCTCCCCCGAACCTTCCACATAGCAGATCCGCATCTCGGCAAAAGGGGCATCCTGCTCGACGGTCACCATCCCGCGCTTGAACAGCTCCAGCACTGCCAGGAAGGAGACGACCACCAAGGGCGTCTGGGGATGCTCCTCCACCAGCTGGCTGAACCGCAGCTCCTTCTGGCTTTTCAGCCTGCTGTGTATGGCACGCACGTGCAACTCGACGGGAATGGGCTTGGCCGCGATGTGCCCGCTTTCCAACAGGAAGGGATCGCGATTGCCCATAAGCTGCGCGCAAAGGCAGCCCAGCGCATCGGGTGCGATACCTTCCAGGTAGTCGGGCACAAGCGTCATCAGGCTCTTTTCGGGCCCGAAGCCCCGCACATGCATCATTCCCTGAAGCTCGCTTCGCTCCTCCAGATAACATGCAGCGTTCTTGAACTGCTTGTAGGCGATCAAACGGGCGATGAGCGCATCGCGCGCCTGGACGGGGTCCATTTCCCCAAGCTCCTCATCGATATCCGCCTGTACGGATGGGATCAGGCTCGCAGCCTTTATCTCCAACAGGGTGGATGCGACCAGCAGGAAATCGCTGGCCACATCCAAGTCGAGGGCCCCCATGCGGGCGATCTCCTGCAAGTACTGGTCGGCGATTTGGGCAATGGAAATGGCACCGATGTCCACGCGCTGGCGGCTCACCAGATACAGCAGGAGATCGAAGGGCCCTTCGAAGCTTTCCGTCTTGACCTTGTACGACAAGGCGCCCTATGCCTTCGCTATTCGGCTGCGCGATAGCGCTCGGACTGCGCAGCGATCAGTTCCTCGTCGCTGAAGTAGTTGATGCGCATCGCATTCTTGCACTCTTCCAAGGTCTGCGCCGCAACCGCACGCGCCTGCTCGCTGCCGCGGCGCAGGATGTCGTAGACTGCGGGGATGTCCTGCTCCAGTTCGTGACGGCGTGCACGGATGGGCTCCAGGGTCTCTTCGAGCACACGGGTCAGGAACTTCTTGCACTTGACGTCGCCCAAGCCACCGCGCATGTAGTGGTCCTTCATTTCCTGCAAGTTGGCGTATTCGGGCAGGTATTCGGCGAAATGACGGTCCTCGCAAAACGCATCGAGATAGGTGAAGACGGCATTGCCCTCCACCTTGCCGGGATCGGCCACCTGCAGATGGCCCGGGTCGGTGTACATGCTCTTGACCTTCTTCGCCACTTCCTCGGCGCTGTCGGACAGGTAGATGCCGTTGCCCAAGGACTTGCTCATCTTGGCCTTGCCGTCGGTACCGGGCAGGCGCTTTGCGGCTTCGCCCTCGGGGATGACCGCCTCGGGCTCCACCAGGACCTCACCGTAGATGCGGTTGAAGCTGCGGACGATTTCGCGGGTCTGCTCGATCATAGGCAGCTGGTCTTCGCCGACGGGTACGGTCGTCGCCTTGAAGGCGGTGATGTCTGCGGCCTGGCTGATGGGATAGGTGAAGAATCCGGTGGGGATGTCGGCATTGAAGCCGCGCATCTGGATTTCCTGCTTGACGGTGGGGTTGCGCTGCACGCGCGCCACAGTGACGAGATTCATGTAATAGGCGGTCAGCTCGAACAGCTGGGGTACCTGGGATTGCACGAAGATGGTGGTCTTTTCGGGATCCAGGCCGCAGGACAGGTAGTCGAGCACGACCTCGATGACGTTCTGACGCACCTTTTCCGGGTTGTCGGCATTGTCGGTAAGCGCCTGGGCGTCTGCGATCATCACGAAGATTCGGTCGAATTCCCCGCTGTTCTGCAGCTCGACACGGCGGCGCAGGCTGCCGACGTAGTGGCCCAGATGCAGTTTTCCAGTGGGACGGTCACCCGTCAGGATGATCTTCGGGGTCTTTTCGTTTTCGGACATGGTTCGCTTCCTCCTTGGCTTAGAACGCGATGACAGGACAGATAAAATTGGCGAGATTGCCCGCGGTAACATCCAGGTATACGCCGATGGGGCTGAACCCGGTCACGTAAGGCACCAGGAACAGCAGTACCAGCAGCACGGGCATGGCATATTGCTCGATCTTGTAATACACATGCATCTTCCCCTTGGGAACGAACAGGGCGAAGATACTCGAACCGTCCAAAGGCGGGACGGGAATGAGGTTGAAGAACATCAGATACAGGTTGATGATGATGAACAGCGGTAGGAACCAATAATAGAAGTACATCAGCACCATGGGAGGCTGTGCCGTCGTGGCAAGCGCCTCCACCGTTCCGGAAAGCGCGATGGCAACACCGGAGCCGATCAGGGCCATGAGCAGGTTCGCGGCGGGTCCAGCCATCCCCACGATGAAGTCGCCGGTGCGCTTGTTCTTGAAATACGTGGGATTATACGGGACGGGCTTGGCGTAACCGAAGACCGGCCCACCCATGATCATCATCAGCAGGGGCAGGATCACGCTGCCGAAAGGATCCACGTGCGCAAGCGGGTTGAGCGTAAGCCGACCCGCCGCCTTTGCGGTGGGATCGCCCAGCTTGTACGCGGCGAAGCCGTGGGCAACCTCATGGAAGACGATTGCCGGCACGAAGCTGAGCAGGCAGCATACGTAGTAGATGATGGTGGTGAAATCCATAGCGAAACGATGGTCCTCCTAAACCAGGTTGGGGAAGCCCTGGCGGCGCAGGACCTCGTAGGCGGCTATCGCCACCGAATTGCTCAGGTTCAGGCTGCGCATTCCGCCACCCATAGGAATGCGCACGCACCTGTCCGCATTCGCCTGCAGGATTTCGGGGTCTATACCCCTGCTTTCGCGACCGAAGACCAAAAAGCATTCCTTCCCGTATTCCTCGTCCGCATAGCAGCGGTCGGTTTGGCCGGTGAAGAAATGCAGTTCGTCCGGGCCATGCGCCTCGAGGAATTCCGCGGTGCAGGACCAGCGGATGATATCCACCTTGTCCCAATAATCCATGCCGGCACGGCCCAGCTGCTTCGAGCTGAGTCGGAAGCCCATGGGCTCGACCAGATGGAGCCTTGCCCCCGTGCACGCGCAAGTACGGGCGATATTGCCCGTGTTCTGGGGTATTTCCGGTTCGAACAGCACGATATCCAAAGCCATTACAGTCCCGCTTCTTCCTGCTGGCGGCGCATTTCCTCTTCCAACTCCTCGGAAAGCATCAGCCATTCTTCCTCGTTGGCCTTGATACGCTGCTTCAATGCGGCATGTTCGGCGATGACGTCGCTGGTATTGGCCTCGCTCGTATAGAAATCGGGATCCGCCAATGTGGCAAGCACTTCCTCCATGCGGGCGTTGTCCTTTTCCAGCTGGGCTTCTACCTGGGCCAGGCGCTTGCGATGCTCCTTCAATGCAGCATAGGCCCTGTTGCGGGCCATGGCCTCGCGGCGCTTCTGCTCCTTGGTCTTCGGCGCGCTGCCCTTCGCCTGAACGGGCTGCTCGGCCTTGGCAGCAGGTACAGCGCCCTTCTTCTTGGAAGATGCCGCCTTAGCGGGCTGCTTCGCCTTGGCGGACTGGGCACCCGCCTTGCCGCCCACGGCCTCATCGAGCACCGATGCGCCGGTGACCACGGGGCTGTCCGCCTGACCGCTCTTGTACAGGTAGTAGTCGTAATCGCCGTCGTAGGACGTGATCTTGCCGGGCTGGACTTCGATAATGCGGTTGGCAACGCTGCGGATCAGATGGCGGTCGTGGGTGATGAGCAGGATAGTCCCCTCGAACCTCTTCAACGCCTGCTCCAATACGTCGGCGCTCGCGATATCCAGATGGTTGGTAGGCTCATCCAAGCACAGGAGGGGCTTGGGCGCGACCAGCATCTTGGCTAAGGCCAAACGGCACTTCTCGCCGCCGGAGAGCACGGAGACCTTCTTGTCCACGGCGTCGCCTTCGAATAGGAAGGCGCCCAAAAGCGAACGCACCTGGGAAATGGTCCAGGAAGGGGCGACGCGATCCAATTCCTCGAAGACGGTATTCCCCGGATGCAGCTCGTCGAGCTGATGCTGGGCGAAATAGGTCTTATCCACATGGACGCCGTATTCGATGAAGCCGCTGTCCTGTTGCAACACGCCGGCGACCATCTTCAACAAGGTCGATTTACCGGAGCCATTGGGGCCCACCAGCGCGATCTTGTCGCCCCTGTAGATATTCAGATCCAAGTCCTGGTAGACCTTCTTCTCGCCGAAGGACTTGCACAGGCGCTTGATACCCACCACCAGATCGCCGGTTCGCTCGGGCTGGCGGAAATTGAACTTGACGGTCTTCTTCTGCTCGGGCAGGACGATGCGCTCGATCTTCTCGAGCTTGCGAATGCGGTCCTGGACCTGCTTTGCCTTCGTGGGCTTATAACGGAAACGCTCGATGAAGGCCTCCATGTGCGCGATTTCGGCCTGCTGCTTGGCAGCCTGGTCGCGCAACAGGGCAAGACGCTCTTCCCTCTGTTTCAGATACGAGCTGTAGTTGCCCTTGTAGCGGTTGATCTT
>JBJEKU010000013.1:0-4502 GCA_051878795.1 Eggerthellaceae bacterium | reverse complement strand
TGGTTCAACTCCTTCCCCGCAGATATTTTCATGGGGGATACGGGATCGCTGGCCTTGGGCACTGCGCTCGGATGCCTTGCCGTGGTGACCAAGACGGAAGTTATCTCCCTGGTTTTGGGCGGCCTGTTCGTTGCCGAAGCGCTTTCGGTCATGATTCAGGTCTTCTACTACAAGCGCACCCGCAAGCGTCTCTTCCTGATGGCTCCTTTGCATCATCATTTCGAGAAGAAGGGTTGGAGCGAGGTCAAGGTCGTCGTCCGTTTCTGGATCGTTTCAGGCAGCCTGGCGGCATTGGGCTTCTTCATCTACTTTGCTGAATCCGTTTTGGCGGTGGTTTAATGACTGAATTCGTACATGGAAAAAAGCATGCCCCTGCGTCTATCGGGGACGTGCTCGTCCTTGGTTTGGGAAAGAGCGGCAGCATTGCCGCTCGTTATTGTCTGGGCTTGCTGGGTTCCCGGGTTGCTTCCGTGACCGTTTATGCCGGCGAATCCAATGAAAGGGCGCTTGCCCAGGCGGAGGAGTTCTCCCAGTCGGGTGCCCGGGTGATCTTCGATTCCGAAGACGTTCAGGGTAGCTACGACCTGTGCATCGTATCGCCGGGAATTTCCGAGTTCTCGGATTTCTACCTGGCAGCGAAGGCGGCTTCCCGCGAGATCGTCAGCGAGGTGGAATTCGCCTGGAGGGAAAGCGATGAGGATTCCGTGTGGGTGGCAATCACCGGCACCAACGGCAAAACCACCACGACCGCGCTTTGCGCCCATATTCTCGGCGAATGCGGTTTCAGCGCCTCGGCGGTCGGCAACATCGGGGATACCTGCCTCGAAGCGGTCGCCCAAGGCCAAACCCAGGTATATGTGGCCGAGGTCTCTTCCTACCAGCTTGCCTCCACGGTGCTGTTCGCACCCGATGCGGCGGTCCTTCTGAATATCACTCCCGACCATGTGAAATGGCATCAGGGCTTCGAAAACTACGTCCAGGCGAAGATGAAGCTGCTCTCCAACCTGGGTAAGGGCGTTGCCGTGATGGATGCAACCAACGATGTGGTCCGTGCCAAGGTGCGCGAATTGAAGGCCGTCGACGCGAAGGGTCGCTTCCCCTACATTCCCATCGGTGCCGAACCAGGCATCGGCTGCGATATGCGCGCTCGCTGCGGGAGCGAGAATGCAGCGTTCCTGGATCCGCAGGACCAGTCGCTCGTGGTCGCCTTCGGTGGGCATGAGATGCGCCTATGCAGGAAGGACGAGCTGCAGATAGTGGGGGAGCACAACGTTTCCAACGCGCTTGCCGCCGCAAGCGCCGCCATCGCCGTGGGCGCTCCTGCCGACGGGGTCGCACGCGGGCTTCGCAGCTTCGCTTCGTTGGAGCATCGCATCGAGCCTTGCGGCTGCGTTGATGGCGTGGAGTATTACAACGACTCGAAGGCAACCAATGTGGATGCCACCCTGAAGGCGCTTGCCGCTTTCGATCCCAGAAAGCCCATCGTGCTTTTGGGTGGTCGCGACAAGGGCACCGATCTTGCCGATCTGGTGGCGGTTGCCGAAAGGAACTGCAAGGCCGTCGTGTGCTACGGCGAAGGCGGTCCCCGCTTCGAGCAGGCATTTGCAGGCTCGAGCATTCCCGTGCATTCCGCGCCTGGGATGAGGCAGGCCTTCGACCTTGCCGCGGGTATGGCGGTTGCAGGGGATATCGTCCTGCTTTCGCCTGCGTGCGCATCCTTCGACGAGTTCAGCTGCTTCGAAGAGCGCGGCTGCGTGTTCAAGTCCTATGTCGAGCAGCGAAAGGGAGCCTGCTAATGGCCCGCCGTGAAGAAACCCGTACAACCAAGGACTCTGGAAGGCCTGCTGTCCGTGGACGGGGCGCCAGGAAGGCAGATGGCAAGAAGCCTTCGACTGGAAGAAAGCAGCGTCGTTCCTCGAATAACGGGGTGCGGCCTGCGACCTTGTTCGAGAGGATGAATTTCCTGAGCGGCCCTACGGAGGTGGTCAGGCCCAGGGTGATCCTCATCGGTTCGGTGCTGGTGCTCACCATCATCGGTATTCTGATGATCTTCTCGTCATCGTCCATCGAGGCATTGGAAAATGGCAGGAATATCGCCAGCTACGCGACGGAGCAGATCCTGTTCGCAGTAATCGCCATCGCCGGCTGCGCTTTCGTCGCCTTCTTCCTGCCGTATCGTTCCTGGTTGGGCAAGATGCTCGACAGCTTATGGTTGGTGTCCCTGATTCTTCTGATCCTCACCTTCTCTATCGGCACCGCGAGTTTGGGTGCTCAGCGCTGGCTGAATCTGGGCCCCATCTCATTCCAGCCTTCGGAATTGGCCAAGCCGGTATTCATCTTGTATGCGGCGCGCATCATGTTCGAATACCGCACCAAGAACCTGGATACCACCCAGTTGGGTATCCGCATGGCAGTGATGGTCGTGGCGCCCCTTCTGTTCATGTATTGGGCCCAGTCCGACTTGGGTACCACGCTCATTTGCGTGGTCGGGCTATTCGCGGTCCTGTGGCTGGCGGATATCCCTGCAAAGCCCTTCGCAATCACGGTCGCTATCGTGCTCTTATTGGGTGTCATCGCGGTCTTCGGTGTAGGCTATCGTTCCGACCGCATGATCTTCCTCAATCCCGAATCGGATCCGTATGGCGCGGGCTATCAGCTGCTCCGTTCGTTCTATGCGTTCGGAGAAGGAGGCATTTTCGGTGTCGGCTTGGGCAATTCCACTGAAAAGTACCTCTATATCCCCGAGGCGGAGACCGACTTCATCTTCTCGATCGTGGGCGAGGAGCTCGGCTTGATCGGCTGCCTTCTGGTCGTCGCGTTGTTCGTTGCCGTGCTGTATGCGGGCATCGAGATCACCCGGCAGGCATCCGATCAGTTCGGCGCCATGATCGCCGGTGCATGCACCACTATGTTGGTCTTCCAGGCTTTCTTGAATATGTGTTGCGTTATCGGCTTGGCGCCTACCACCGGCAAGCCCTTGCCCTTCCTTTCCTCTGGCGGCTCGGCTTTGATAGGCTCGTATCTGCTCGTGGGTATCATCCTTTCGGTTTCGGTGGGAACGTCTCCCATCAAGAGGCGCAAGGCGCCGAACCCCGGTGATTTCGAAGTGTATCGTGGGAGCACGCAGCGTCCTTCGCAGGCGCGTTCGGGCGCTTCTGCATCCCCCCGTTTCCAAGTAGTGGACAAACGTTCCGGAAGGAGGTAGCGGCAAAATGGTGATCGTGCTTTCCGGAGGTGGCACTGCCGGGCATATCAATCCCGCGCTTGCCGTTGCCGAGCTTTTGGTGAAGGCCGGCCATGAGGTGCATTTTGCGGGCTGCCCCGGCGGAATCGAGGCCCGATTGGTTCCTGAAGCAGGCCTTCCGTTCCAGCCATTCGAGGCCGCGGGTTTCAATAGGAGCCATCCTGCAAGCTTGGTAAAGGCCCTGCGCCTGATGTCCAAGTCCACCAAGGAGGCCATGGCTTGGTTCGACCGGATCAAACCAGATGTTGTGGTGGGTTTCGGCGGATATGTCTGCATGCCGGTCGGCCGTGCTGCGGCGAAGAAGGGCATCCCCGTGGTGCTGCACGAGCAGAATTCCGTGATGGGCCTGACCAACAAGTACCTTGCGGGCAAGGCGGCCCGCGTTGCCTTGACCTACGAGGTTGCCGGAGGGGCTGTTGCGGACAAGTCCCGTCTCGTCCTGACTGGCAATCCTGTCCGTTCCAGCGTTTTTTCCGCAACCAGGGAAGAGGGCAGGGACTATATGGGCATCGATGACGACCAGCTGGTCCTGGTCGTGTTCGGCGGGAGCCTGGGTGCACGCCACATCAACACCGCGGTTTGCGCCTTGGCCAAGGAGCTTTTGGAATATCCCAAGCTGCACGTGTGGCACATCACCGGCCCGAAGGAATACGAGACCGTGCATGCACAATTGGGTTTGGATTCCGCTCAAGCGGCCCGATACCATCTGGTCGGGTATGAGGACCAGATGGGGAAGGTGCTCGCTGCATGCGATATGGTGGTTGCCCGTTCGGGTGCTACTTCGCTGGCTGAAATCTCCGCCTTGCGCATTCCCGCACTGCTGGTTCCCTTCCCCTTTGCAACCGCAGACCATCAGACCACGAACGCGCGCGAGTTCGTTCGTGCGGGTGCGGCGTGCATGGTTCCCGATTCCGAAGTAGAAGGCCCTCGTTTCAGGGAGGAGCTCTTGCGGATGGTGGAATCGTCCGAGGTGCGCGATTCAATGCGGAAGGCGGCGGAGGGCTTCGATACCCGCGACGCTGCGGAAAAATTGTCGGAAGTCATACTTCAGGTCGCGGCTGCGCGCTAATCAATGTACATTGGAACATACGTGATTTCTTTCGGCAGGGTGCATTCCCTGCCGTCTTTTCGATATTGGTAAGGGGTAGCTCGATATGAGTGAGAAGCGAATCGGCAAGGTCCATTTCATCGGTATCGGCGGTGTCGGCATGAGCGGTATCGCGCATGTGGCCCACGATCAGGGTATGTGCGTATCCGG